>CAXUEN010000057.1:0-9913 GCA_964249945.1 uncultured Caulobacteraceae bacterium
GCATCAAGGGGCTGCCGCAAGAAGCTCAGGAATGACCAGAGGGAAGGGGTCTGATGGACGTCGACGTCGCCGCCGGGTGGGAGGAGCTGAACCGGACCGGCTCCTACGAGGCGCTGGGCGAGTTCTTCACCCGGCTGGGCCGATCGCCTGGCGACGTGAACCAGGCCGTCCTGATGGGCGCGATCCTGCAGAAGCGCGGCGAGTGGTCAGAGGCCTCGCGCTTCCTCCTTTCGGCGGCGGAGCGGCTGGGTCCCGACCCCGCCCTGCTCTACGAAGCCGCCCTGAACGCGATCGACGCCGGCGAATACGAAGCGGGGGCGCCGCAGCTGACCCGGCTGCTACAACTCCCCTCCCTGACGCTGCGGGAGCTTCGCGGCGTCTGGCGGGCGGCGAGCCTGCTCGGCATGCACGAGCTGGCGCGCACGGCCTACAGCCGGGCCGTGGTCATGGACGCGACCGTCGCGGTGCCGGCGCTGGCGCAGCGGATGTCGGACGCCTGCGACAACCAGGCGTGGGGGCGAGGCCATGGCGGCCTGCGGGTCGTCTCGCTCGGCGAGAACTGCCTGCCCTTCATGGTCATGAACCGGTGGGGCCTGCAACCGCACCCCGTCTCGCCCGACGCCGACTGCATCTTCAACCTGGCCCAGAGTTCGAGCGACGGGTGCACGCTCGTCGTCTCCGAGGAGGCCGGCAGGCTCGTGGACGAGGCCGTCCTCCAGAGCCACGTAGACGCCAACGGCTCGCCCATGCCGCACCACCCAGCCTACAACTTCCTGTTCAATCACGAGCAGGGGACCGGCTGGGCGCAGAACGGGTTCGAGCGGCTGAAGGGCCGGTACGGGCCGCGGATCGAGACGTTCAAGCGCCACCTCGACGGCGGCCCCAGGCTGCTGTTCCACTTCACCGAAACGCCGCAGGGCGACCTGGACCGGCTGGTGGACGCGGTGGCGGGGGTGAACAGGAACGACCTGTACCGGCTGGTCATCGTCGACACGTGCGAGCGCACGCCGCCCTCCCCTCACCCGAACGCGACCTATGTGCACGTCCCAAAGCCCAGCCCCGACTACATCTGGTTCAAGCCGGACCACCTGGAATCCGAGGCCGGCCTCGCGTTCGAACGGGCGATCGTGGAGGCGACCAAGGCGGTCGGACGGACGGCGTGGGGCTGGTGGGCATGAGGGCGCCGCCCCACCGAAGACCGGCAGGGCGTCGGTCGGGGCGCGCTTGCCCTGTTCCACCCACCCGCGCTATGCGGGGCGAGGGCGGGCTCTGCGGGTGACGACGCCGCTGACGACCGCCCATGGAGCGCCCTATCACCAGCCATATACCCGCGGTCGTCCGCCACCCGGACGGAGCGTTCCTGACCACCGGCCTGACATGGACTTCGGACCGGCTGCGGGTCCTGGGCGACATTCCCCCCGAGGGCCGCTACGTCACCGTGCTGCCGGTGCGCGACTATCCGCGCTTGGCGGCGCACGGGGACGAGCCGGGCTGCCTCTCCCGCCTGACCGACGCCGACAGGGCGAGTCTGGCGGCCGGCCGGACCTGCCTGACGCTCGACCTCAGCAACGAGGGGCCGGCCCTTCACCGCGCCCTGTTCGACGACCTGCACGCCCAGCTTCAGGCGCAGGGGATCGAACGGGGCCGGGTGAGCTTCGTCAGCCAGAACCGCCGCATCGGCCATGACTATCGGCGGACCTATGGGCGCGGGCTGCGCTTCTGGAGCTTCGACTTCTTCCCCAAGGCGATCGCGGCCTGGTTCGACGCGGAGCGCGGACGCGCCGTGTTCGGCGACACGGCCTTTGACCCCGGGTCGTACGCGCCGCTGGAGGAGGGCCGCGACGGCCCGGTCTTCCTGTGCCAGAGTTCGGCGGTGCGCTGGCATCGGGCGCTCCTCTACCGCTGGCTCCAGCTCGGCGGGCTCCAGGCGGACGGGCTGATCTCCTTCCACGGCCTGACCTCGGACAATCCCAAGGGCGGCGAGATAGACATCGCCGCCCCGCCCGCCGACATCGCCGCCGCCTTCCCCGAGCTGGTGGCCGGCATCGCGCGGTGGCTCCCCCGCCGGGTCGAGCGCTTCGACCAGCGGCAGGCGTTCGGCAACGATCTCGTGCTGACCATCGAGGCGGACGCCTACGCCCGCACCCTGTTCTCCATCGTGCCGGAGACGGACTTCTTCCTGCCCGGCATCGAGAGGATCACCGAGAAGGCGCTGAAGGCGATGGCCATGGGCCATCCGACCATCGTGCTGGGCGCCCCGAGGTCGCTCGCCTTCCTGCGGGAGCTCGGCTTCACCACCTTCGACGGCCTGATCGATCCCGGCTACGACAGCCTGGAGGACCCGGCGGAGCGGATGCGGGCGGTGTTCGAGGCGATCCAGGCCAGCCACGGCGCCGCGAAGGGCCGCCCGGACCGCTGGCGCCGAGCGGCGCGGGAGGAGGCGCTGGCGAACGTCGAGCACGCCCGCCGGACCCTGCTCGGGCGCTTCGACAGGCTCGTCTCCGATCCGCTGATGGCGCGCATGGAGGCCTTTCTGGAAACCGGCCTAGTGGAGTGACGGACTTGGGGCGGGAACCTGTTTCGAAGGACGCGGGGATGAAAACTCGCATCATCCGATGACGACTAAGAAGAAGATGCTCCTGGTCATGAACTGCGCGGCGATCGAGATCGCCCAGCAGCTCGCCTCGAGCGCCGATTTCATGGGCCGCTACGACGTCGAGGTGTTCAGCACCTACGTCGAGATGTCCGACGCCCTGGCCCAGGCGCGGCTCTTGGACAGGCTTAAGGAGGCCGACGTCGTGGTGTCCCAGGACGTTCAGGCCTGCGCCTGGCTGCAGAACGACGAGATGGCCAGGCACATCCGGCCGGACTGCGTCTTCATCCGGCTCGCCTTCTGGCGCTTCAACGGGTACTGGCCGCTCGAACTGCCGAGGTTCTACAACAGCCTCTGGTATCTCCCCGACGAACACGGCCCGGGACTGGACTTCGCCAGCTACATCTCGTCCCCCGTGCGCGCCGAGGACATATCCGAGAACTTCTCGCGGGAGATCGAGAAGTTCAGGCGGATAGAGGCCCGGTCCGACCTGAAGATGACCGACTTCGTGCTGGACGCCCATCGCCAGCTGAACCTGTTCTCGGACTCCTGGCACCCCACGGCGGTGTTCTATCATCGGGTGGTGAAGTACATCCTGTCGCGGATCGACGATCCGAGCGAGATCAAGCTTTTGCCCAACATCCACATCAACCGGGACCGCTACCGGCTGGTGTTCGACGCCGTGTCCGACAGGCTGGGCCTGGAGTTCGACCGGTCCTTCCTGAGGTTCCACGAGCACGTCATCACCCGCGACGTCTTCTACGACTTCTGCCAGCATGCCCGGAGCGCCCTGGTGGGGACCGACAACCCCACCCAGGCGGCCGAGGCGTTCGAGGTCTGGCGCCGCGAGCGGGGGATCGAGCCGCACGATTTCGACGTCCTGCGGCTCTCGCGGCCCAAGGCGCGCGCCGACGTGGCGGATGGGAGATCGACGGAGTTCGACCTGGGGGACTTCCGCCAGATCTCCAGCCTGGCCGTCTGCCCCAGCCCCGCCGGCCCTCCCCGGCCGATGACGGTCTGGACCTCCGTCGACGGCGCGTCCTGGGAACGGCTGGCCGGTTTCGAGGGCGCGTCCGGCGCGACCAGCCGCGTGCAACCTCCGCGTTTGGCGAAGTACGTCCACATCGAAGGAGACGACGGGGGCGAGGCGCCGCCGCATCGGGTCCAGCTCTTCTCCGAGGTGATCGGCGATCCCCTGCCGCGCTAGGCCGCTGACCCGCCCGGGCGGCCACGCCTCGGCCTTGTAGGCGCGGCCCGCCGGGCCGGTGGCGAAGCGCCGCGGCGCGTTGTGATCGCGGCGAAAAGTCTGCATAGGGACAGCCATGTCCCGCCACCTGGTGCTCGGGGGCGCCGGCTTCATAGGCCGTCACGTCGCGAGCCTGCTTCAGCGTTCTGGCCATCAGGTCGTGGTGACGGGACGCAGGCTTGCGCCGGGCGTCGCGGGCCTGCCGGGACCGGTCGGGTTCATGGAGCTGGACCTGGCGACGGCGGACTGGCCGTCCGTGCTGGCCGGCTTCGACGTGATCCACCACTACGCCTGGGCGAGCGTTCCGAAGAGCGCCAACGAGGATCCTGTCGCCGACCTGGAGCGCCACGTCTGCACCAGCGTCGCCATGCTCGAAGCGGTCAGGCGGCTGGGCGGCAAGCGGCTGGTCTTCGCCTCCTCCGGCGGCACCATCTACGGCCGCCAGGATCGCGCCCGGGCCGGCGAAGACGATCCGGCCCGCCCGATCGGCGCCTATGGGGCGAGCAAGCTGGCGGTGGAGACCTACTTCAGGATGTACCACGCCAGCGGCTGGGCGGACTGCCGCATCGCCCGGCTGGCCAACCCCTACGGGCCCGGCCAGGACGGCCGGCGCGGTCAGGGCCTGGTCACCGTCTTCGTCCAGAAGGCGCTCCGCGGCGAAACGCTGGAGATATTCGGAGACGGCGAGATCGTCAGGGACTACATCGCCGTATCCGACGCGGCGGTCGCCCTCGTCGCCCTGGCCGACCTTGAGCCGCCCGAAGCGACGGACGCTCCCACCCTGAACATCGGCACCGGGGTGGGCACCTCGATCAACCAGGTCATCGCCATGCTCGAGCAACAGATGGGCCGCGCCTTGCCGGTGTCGCGCCGCCCCGCGCGGGGCTTCGACGTGCCGGTCAACGTCCTCGATATCGGCCGCGCCCGCGCGATGCTGGGATGGACGCCCCAGGTGACGCTGGAAGCCGGGATGGGCGATCTTCTCCGGCGCACGCGCCTGTCGGCCGAGCCGGCCCGGGCCGCCGCCCTGTCGGCTTGAGCGGACCCGCTCAGGTTCAGACCCTCATGGACGAGACCAGCATGCACGCGGCTGCGCCGATCCCCTCCGACGTCTGGACGCCGGGCGCCGAGCTTGCGGGGGCGCTGGACGGGGTCTTCCCGGCCATCGGTGTGCGTGGCTGGGCCGTGGCCCTGGATGCGGCCGGCGCTTCCCTGCTTGAGGTCCAGGCGGTCTGCGGGGGGAGCGTCCTCGCCCACGCGGTGACGGTGGGTCCCCGCTCCGACATCTCCGCCATGCTGGGGCGCACCGTGAACTGCGGCTTCCAGCTGCTCTGGAGCGACTTCGATCGGGCGGCCCTGGCCCTTGCAGCTCCGGACGCGCCCGTCCGGCTGATGGTGCGCGGGCGCGAGCTGGGCGATGCGCACCTCACCGCGGGCGCGGTGACGAGCTTCATCGGCGACCCCGGCCGGTCCCCGCTGGAGGGGGATGAGGTCGCCGCGCTCCTGAGCAGTCCCCTGTTCGACGACCGGGCCTACGCCGTGCAGGCGGGTCTCGGCCCCGGTCGGCTGGAGGCCGTCGAACACTACCTGCGCTCGGGCGAGGCGGCGGGCCTTGCCGGCATGCCGGGCTTCGACGCGGCGCTGTACCGCCGCCTCAGCCCCGATCTGCCCGCCGGCGTCAACCTGCTCGCCCACTACGTTTCGCAAGGACGAGATGAGGGCCGCTACATCAACCTCGCCGAGCTGGTGCGAGACGCGGAGCAGGTCGAGGCGGCCGGGCTGTTCGACCTGGAACTCTTCTATGCGCAGCAGCCGGAGGGGCTGGTGGCGGGGCTGCCGCCGCTGCAGCAGCACCTCGCCCTCGGCTGGCGGCTGGGGGCGGTGGCGACCTCAGGCTTCGACGACGCCTTCTATGCGCAGACCTACGCCGACGCCAAAGGCCGCCCGCCGCTGGTCCACTACGCAGAGGTCGGGCGACACGAACTGAGGATCACGCGCAGGGCGGCCTACGCCACCGCCTACGCCGTGCTGCAGCCCCACTTCGACGCGGCCTACTACCGCCGCAACAACCTGTCGCTGGGCGACGACGTGGACCCGCTGCACCACTACCTGAGCACCGGCGTCCGCCAGGGGATCGATCCCGATCCGGGCTTCTCCGTCGGCTTCTACCTCGACAAGTATCCCGACATCTACCAGGGCCGGCTGGAGCCCTACAGCCACTTCGTGGCGCACGGCCGCCAGGAGGGGCGGCTCGGCCGGCCGAGCCTCGCCGGCTGGCTGCTGCAGGGGACCGGCGCCTTCGACCCGGACCGGCCGACGGTGGTGATGGTCACCCACGAGGCGTCCAGGACCGGCGCCCCCCTCGTCGGCCTGGAGCTGGGGGAGCAGATCGCCGCCACCCACAACGTCATCCACATCACCGGGCGGGCGGGCGTGCTGCTGCGCGACTTCGCCGCCGTCAGCCCCGTCTACGGGGTGGGCGGGCTGGATCATCCCACAGCCGTCGCCGCGCTGCAGGAGCTGCGCCGCCGCTGGGGCGCCTCCGCGGTCATCCTGAACTCGGTGGAGACGGTGGACTGGGCCGAGGCGGCGCTGGACGCCGGGCTGGCCTCGGTCGCCCTGATCCACGAGTTCGCCGAGTATTCCAGGCCGCTCGGCAAGGTGGCGCGCATGGTCGCCGTCGCCGACCGGGTCGTCAGCCCGGCCGAACTCCTGCGCGCGTCGGCCCAGCGGGAACTGCGGGAGCACTACAACGCGGCGGCCAGCAACATCTCCGTCCGGCCCCAGGGACGGCTCGAAGAGCTACCCAAGGACCAGAACGCCAACGACCTGACGGAGGCGGACCTGCGCGCCTACCTCGGGGCCGCGCCTGGCGGTGGGGTGAAGGTGGTGCTGGGGGCCGGCTTCGTGCAGATCCGCAAGGGCGTGGACCTATTCATTCAGACCGCCGCCGAGGTGCGCCGGCGCTTCGGCCCGGACGTGCGCTTCCTGTGGGTGGGCGACGGCTACCAGCCCAGCACCGACACCGGCTACAGCGTCTGGCTGCAGAGCACGCTGGCTCAGCTGGATCTGGAAGGGACCTTCTTCTTCCTGCCGGCGCAGAGCAACCTCGACGCGGTCTTCGCCGTCTGCGACCTGTTCTACCTCCCCTCCCGGCTCGATCCCTTCCCCAACGTCGCAGTGGACGCGCTTGCGGTCGGCCGGCCGCTGATCTGCTTCGACAAGGCGACGGGCCTGGCCGAGTACGTCCGGGACGGCCGGGTCGTCGGCGCCGTCGTCCCCTTCGGCGACGTCGCGCAAGCGGCCCAGGCGATCTGGACGGCGCTGGAACGGCCTGAGGCGGCCAAGGCCAATGCGGACTTCGTCACCCGTTCGCTGGACTTTCCGCGCTACGCCCGCTTCGTCCTGGACGAAGTGGCGCAGGCCAGCCGAAGCTCTGCGGCGATCGAGGCCGACCGCCGCCGTATCGCGCAGGCGGGCCTGTTCGACGTCCGCTTCAGCCTGGGCGAGGCGCCCGGCTACGACGCCTCGGCCCGCGCGCTCCGGCGCTATGTCGCGGCCGGCGCCAAGGGGCTGTCGCGGTTCAATCCCCGCCCCGGCTTCAACGAGGGCCTGTACCGCGCCCAGGCCGGCGTCCCCGACGGCGCGCCGGGGCCCTCCTTCGCCCTGGCCCTGGATCGCGGCTCCGAAGACGGCGCGCCGCCGACGACCCATCGCTGCCATGTGCTCGACGCCCGCAAGCGCGTGGCCGCCCCGGCCTGCAAGGTCGCGCTCCACCTTCACCTCTATTATCCCGACCTGGCCCCTGAGTTCGTGCAGCGGATCGAGGCCATGCGCCGTCCGGTCGACGTGTTCGTCACCACCGACACCGCGCGCAAGGCCGACGCCATCGCACGCCACTTCGGCGACCAGCTGGACGGCGAGCTGAGCATCCTCCAGACCCCCAACCGGGGCCGCGACATCGGCCCCTTCCTCACCAGCCTGGCGGAGCCGCTGGCCGAAGGCGGCTACGACCTCGTGGGCCACCTGCATGGCAAGAAGAGCCTGGCGATGAACGTGGAGGGCGGAAACCGCTGGCGCCGGTTCCTCGTGGACACGCTGTTCTACGACAAGCCCAGCTTCGACCAGATCCTGACCCTGTTCATGCAGGACGACCGGCTGGGCCTGGTCTTCGCCGAGGATCGCCATTCCGTCGGCTGGTCGGAGAACAGGCCGCTCGCCGACGCCCTGGCCGCGCGGCTCCGGCCCGAACCCGCGCTTCCGGGTTTTCCCTGCTTCCCGATCGGCAACATGTTCTGGGCGAGGCCCGGCGCGTTGAAGTCCCTGTTCGCCGCCGGGCTGGACTGGTCCGACTACCCCAGCGAGCCGGCGAGCGCCGACGGGACCCTGCTGCACGCGGTGGAGCGGATGCTGCCGAGTGTCGCCGAGAGCCTTGGCTACAGCTGGTGCACGGTGATGCGCGAGGGCGTGGCCTGGTAGGGCGCCCGGCCGGCCCTAGGACGGCGCGTCAATGTCCGCCGGTGACCCAGCCGACGCCGCCGCGCGCGAGTTCCTCGGCCAGCGCCGCCTCCAGCTCCACCGCCTCCCAACGGCGCAGCGGGGTCAGGTGCGCCACCAGTTGGGGCAGGAGCTTGACGCCGAAGCGGTTCACCCACCGGCTGGCCTTGTAGCCGGTCTTGTGCTGGTCGAAGCGCAGGTCCGGATCGCGCGAGGTCTCGCCCACGTACAGGCCCCAGCGGCACGCCCTGCGACGGTCCTCGAGCAGGGCGATATAGAGATGGTGCGAAGCGCCGCGGGCCCTGTGCGTGGTGGCGCTGAGCCTGAGCGTCGCGCGCTGGGCGGTGGCGATCCAGTCGGGCGAAGGTGCGGCCATGTCCGTGACGATGGCCGTACAGTCGTTTCCCGTCCGTCACGGCTCCGCACGAAGCTGGCCGTGGCGCGCCGCGTCAGGCCGTGAACGGCGGCCGCACGGCGGCGTTGGCCTTGGGCATCTTCTGGACCTGGTCGAGGGTCATGTTGAAGTGCGCCGACACCATCGCCGGCGGCGTATGCGCCAGCCAATCCGCCAGCGAGACGTCCGCATATTTGTCCGACTTGAACACCTCCAGGAAGACCAGATCACCTGGGCCCGTGTTCTTGATATAGTGGCCAAGGTTACGGGGGATGTAGCCGATGTCGCCGGCCTTGAAGTCGTTGGTCACCGACTTTGGACCGGTGTTGAAGACGCCCATCTGAGCATGCCCCTTCACGTAGTACTGCCATTCGTCCGAATTGGGATGCCAGTGCAGTTCGCGGAGGCCGCCCGGCTTCAGGGTCACCATGGCCGCGGCGATGGTCTTGGACACCTTGAAGTTCGAGCTGTCGGCGATCTGGACCGTCCCGCCCGGGTTCTGCTTGGCGATCGGCCCGCTGCCGAGGGAATAGACGAAGGGGTTCGGCGGAACCCCGTTGGCGCCGCGCACCGCCGCCTGGTCCGCCGCGAGCGGGCCGGGCAGCTCGCCCTGGTAGATCCAGAGGTCGTGGGTATACATGTTCTTGAACGCTTCCGGCGGCAGGCCGAAGTTCTGCGCCAGGATGTCGACGGGGGTGTGCTCCATCCAGTCGGTGACGAGCAGGGTGTTGTATTCCGACTGCTTGCCGCTGTCGAAGCAGAGGAGGAACTCGCAGCCGTCCGGCCCCAGCCCCTGCAGCGAGTGCGGATAACCGGCCGGGAAGTACCAGAGATCGCCCGCCTTGGTGTCGGCCACGAAGGCCCGGCCCTCCAGATCGAGCACGGTGACGCGGCACTCGCCATAGCTGACGAAGCCCCACTCGGCGGCCTGGTGCCAGTGCAGCTCGCGCACGCCGCCGGCGGCCAGCCGCATGTTGACGCCGGCGATCTCCTCCGAGGCCTGGAAGTCCGACTGGGTGACCTGGCGCGCCCAGCCCCCGGCCTGGATGCGGCGGGGGGCGTCGTTGAAGGAGGCCCAGAACAGGGGAAGATCGCCGATGTCGGTGGGCGGGGGCGTGTAGGCGCTGGGAAACTGGTTGTAGAGCGCCGGGTTCTGCGGCCCGGGATCGACCCCGCTCCGGGG
>CAXUEN010000058.1:0-9912 GCA_964249945.1 uncultured Caulobacteraceae bacterium
CGGAAGGTGCGGTGGCGGAAATCGACTACGCGCTGGACCAGCTGCACGCCGACGGCTTCGGCGTCGCCACCGATTACGGAGAGGCGTGGCTCGGAGATGAGCGCTTCACGCCGGTCATGGAGCATCTGAACGCCCGCCGCGCGGTGGTCTTCGTCCATCCGGTGGACGCGCCCTGCTGCACGCCGGCGAAGATGAGCTATTCGGTGGAGGGCATGGACGGCTCCTGGATGGAGTGGCCCATGAACACGGCCCGCGCCCTCTTCAGCCTGCTGGCTTCGGGCACGGCACGGCGCTTTCCAGACATTCGCTTCATCTTCGCCCACGGCGGCGGGGTCATGCCGCTGCTCGCGTCGCGGATCGCCGGGCTGGCCTATTGGAAGCACGTCGGCCCCGAACGGCTGCGCCAGCTGTTCCCCGATGGGATCGAGGCGGAGTTCGAGCGGCAGCATTTCGAATGCGCCCAGGCCTGCGCGCCGGCCAACATGGCGGCGCTGAGATCTCTGGTCCCCGACAGCCAGATCCTGTTCGGCAGCGACACGCCCTTCTTCCCCACCGCCTACGGCGCCGAGAGATTCCGCGCCCTGTCCTTGCCGGACGCGGCGCGGCGCGCCATCGCGCGCGACAATGCACAGGCGCTCCTGCCCCGCTGGGCTTAGGCGCGCAGGGCCGATAAGACGGCCTTATCGCCGGCCCGCATTTCGCATCGCGTTGCAAGGCGCCCGGGCGACTAAGGTCTTCGCTTGGAGGTCCCATGTTTCTGCGCAACAGCTGGTACGTCGGCGCCTGGTCTCGCGACCTGACCGACCGCCCCCTGGCGATAACCATGCTTAAAGAGCGGGTCGTGCTGTTCCGCCAGCCGGATGGGACCGTGGGCGCGCTCGCCGACCGCTGCCCGCACCGCCACCTGCCGCTCTCCAGGGGCCAGCCGGTGGAGGGCGGGCTGCAGTGCGGCTACCATGGCATGAGCTTCGCCGCCGACGGGCGCTGCATCTACGTGGCGAGCCAGACCGAGATCCCCGAAGGCGTCAAGGTGCGAGCCTATCCCGTGGCGGAGCGCTACGGCTGGGTGTGGGTCTGGATGGGCGAAGTGGACAAGGCGGACGAGGCGCTGATTCCCGACTTCCACCTGCTGACCGATCCCCGCTATGCGGCGGTCGGCAAGACCACCCATGTGGACGCCAACTATCTCCTGGTGAACGACAACCTCATGGACCTGTCGCACGTGGGCTACGTGCACACGACCACCATCGGCAACGCCGCCTTCACCCAAAAGGGATCCCCCGTCACGGCGAAACGGACGGCCGAGGGCGTGCAGGTCAAGCGCCTGTCGCCCGACGTGCCGCCGCCGCCCACCTACATCAAGTCCGGCCGGCTGCCCCCTGAGAAGAATATAGACCGCTGGCAGGTGATCGACTTCATCGCGCCCTGCTTCATCCGCATCCATGTGGGCGGTGCGGAGGTGGGGACAGGCGCGCTGGAAGGCCGTTATGAGCACGGGCTGAACCTCTGGGTCATGAACGCCATGACCCCGGAGACGGCAACGACCACCAACTACTTCTGGGCGTCGGTCCGCAGCCACGCGTTGGGCGACCCGCAGGCCGACGCCCTCTTCTTCCAGCAGGTCGGCGAGGCCTTCGAGGAGGACCGCGCCGTGCTTGAAGCCCAGCAGAGGGTCATCCTGGAGCACGGAGACAGCTGGACCCACGCGCTCCAGGCCGACGCCGGCGCGCTGCAGGCCCGCCGCGTGGTGGAACGGCTGATCGAGCGGGAAGGACGCGACGCCGCCGCCATGGCTTCGGCCGCGGCGAGGTGGGCCCCCAACCCCGAACGCGTGGACGCCTGACGCCGGAACCCTCGCCGCTCCGCTTGTCAGGCGGCCCGCAAGTCGGCCCTTTCCTGCATGGTCTTCACGACCTGTGCATACCCCGCAGCCTCCTCGTTCATGCGTGCACCGCGTCGCAACCGGGTTGGTTTGCAGGCGTGAGGGGGTGGCCGGATCGTCGCGTATCTAGGCGACCGACGCTTCGCAACACCGGGGACACAGCTCCTGGCGGTCGCGTCAAGATTGAGGCGCGCCAGGGGAATAGATGCCGCCCATCCAGTCTCGTCTTGCGGGTCGCCTGCGCTCCCTGGTCCTCGCCACCGCCATGGCCGCGCTCGCGCCCGCGGCCGCGCAGGCGCAGATCACGACCGCTGCGCCGCCGCCTTCGCCGCAAACAGACGGCGCCCCCGCAAGGCCTCGAGGCAAGGCGCCGGAGAGAGCGACCCCCTCGCCCTCGCCAGTCAGCCGCAACGTGACCTCGCAGGTGGTCGTCACCGCCTCACGCCTGAACCTGCTCGGCAGGGCCGAGACGGCCAGCCAGGGCTCCATCACCCAGCAGGAGCTGGACCTGCGCCCGGTCTACCGCGTCGGTCAGTTGCTGGAGACGGTGCCGGGCTTGGTGGTCACCATCCACTCCGGCGAGGGCAAGGCCAACCAGTACCTGTTGCGGGGCTTCAACCTGGACCACGGCACCGACATCGCCAACTTCGTCGACGGCATGCCGGTGAACCGGCCGACCAACACCCACGGCCAGGGCTATTCCGACTTGAACTTCATCATGCCCCAGCTCGCCGCCGGGCTCGATTACACCAAGGGACCCTACTACGCCTCAGTCGGCGACTTCGGCGCGGTCGCCTCCACCCACATGCGCCTGCTGGACACCATTCCAAACCAGGTGTCGCTCAGCGCCGGCACACTCGGCGACCAGGACGGTTTCGTCGGTGGAACCCATGAGTTCGGGCCGAACGACCGGTTGATCGCGGCGGTGGATTACGGCCACCTCGACGGGCCCTGGGATCCGCCGGAGAACTTCCACAAGATCAACGCCGCGCTTCGCTACAGCCATGGGACGCCGCTGGACGGCTACAGCCTGACCGCGCTCTACTATCACAGCCGGGGCCTGCTCACGACCGACCAGCCGGTGGAAGCCCTCCAGGAGGGGCTGATCGGCCGCTATGGTGCGCTCGATCCCTCCGACGCCAGCCGGTCGGAGCGGTTCAGCCTGTCGGCCGACTTCGCCAAGCGGGGCGACATTTGGCGGTTCACCTACGACGCCTACTATATCCAGAGCCACATGACGTTGTGGAACGACTTCACCCACTACCTCGACGACCTGGTGAACGGTGACCAGGAGCAGCAGGACGAGAACCGCACCACCTGGGGCGAAGCGGCCGCCTACAAGCTGAACCTGCAGCTCGGGCCGTTCGCGACCGACACGACTTTCGGCCTGCAGGGCCGCTACGACGACGCCTACGTCGACCGCCGCCACACCCGCCAGAAGGCGGTGCTCCGCTATTGCAACATCGAGCAGGGGGACGGCTCGGTGGCCAACTACGCCGCCGTGGACGGGGCCTGCAACGCCGATCGGGTACATCTCGGCGACATCAGCCCTTACCTGGAGAACACCACCCACTGGCTGCCATGGCTACGGTCCATCGTGGGCCTGCGCGAGGAATACTACGCCGCCGACGACCACAGCTTCATCAGCGGCTTCAAGGGCTCCCAAAGCCAGACCCTGTTCCAGCCCAAGGGCAGCCTGGTGCTCGGCCCGTTCTACAAGAGCGAACTCTACTTCAGCGCCGGGCGAGGATTCCATTCCGACGACGTCCGCGGCGTCTTTGGCACGGTGAGCGTCGAGGGCGAGCCGGGCACGGCGGCCCGCACGCCGCTGCTCGCGCCGGCGACGGGTGAGGAGGTGGGCCTTCGCTTCAACATCGTTCCTAAGATGGACGTGCAGCTCGCCGTGTTCCAAGAGGACTTCGACTCCGAGCTCGCCTACGACGCGGACGCGGGTCAGGACTCCGCCTCCGCGCCGAGCCGCCGCCAAGGGATCGAGGTCTCCGCTGAATACCGGCCGTTCCGCTGGATCGAGTTGAATACCGATCTCGCCTTCTCCAGGGCGCGCTACCGCGCCGACGCGGCCACCCTGGCGAGCTTCGACTTGGCCGGCCCCTACATCGCCAACGCGCCGAGCTTCATCGGCTCGTTCGGCGTCCTGGTGCAGAACCTCGGCCCGTGGTTCGGCGGGCTGCAGTGGCGCGACCTCGGCGCCTATCCGATCAGCGACGGCGACCGGGATCCACAGGATAGGGGCTACAGCGAGTTCAACGCCGATGTCGGCTATCACTACACCGATCGCCTGCAGTTCCAGGTGAGCGTCTACAACCTGACCAACACCCATGACAACGCGGCAGCCTACGACTACGGCTACCGCCTCACCCCGACCTCGCCGGAGGAGAGCGGCCCGAGCTTCCACCCTCTGGAACCCATCTCCGCCCGCTTCAGCGTCACCGCCACCTTCTGACGACGTACCGAATGCAAGGCTTCTACTGATGCAGCCTTTGCGAAGTGACAAAGGGCGGGCTATGGACTTTCATCGATTGTTTTATCCACTCCCACTTCGGAAGATTAATGTCCAAAGACGCGACGACACGCAGATCTCTGGCGGCAGGCGCCGCTTCAGGCCTCCTCACCTTGCTCATCCTGGGCGCTCCGGCGCCGACCCGAGCGGATGAACCGACAATCGCTTCGAAGGCCTACCTCTTCTTGGTGTTCAGCGATCCGCTGCCCGGCCACGAGGCGGCCTACGCCCGCTGGTTCGCTGAGCGGCGACATCTGGAGCACGCGGCGCGGGCGCCGGGCGTCATGGACGTGCAGCATTACGTCCCCGGACCCGAGCTTCGCCACGCCCCGATGAAAACGCCCCACGACCTGGTGCTCTACACGCTCGCCACGGCCCAGCCGCAGACGGCCGCCGATGCGGTGGCGCGTCTCGGAGCGGCGGGCGACGTCTGGCCCGGTCCGGACGTCGCGACCGTGACGACGGCGACCTACGGCGCCCTTGGGCGGCCGAGCAAAGGCGTGGGCGGCGAGCCAGCTGGCGCGAAGCCGGGCCCCATCGCCCGCTACGCCGTTCTGGCCTTCCATTCGGTGCTGACCGGCCAGGACGACAGCTTCAACAGCTGGTACGACACCGTCCACCTTCCCGAGCTCCTGGCCAACCCCGGCGTGGTCGGCGGCCAGCGGGGCGTGCGCAGCCCGGTGCAGTTCGGGCTCGCCTCCGAGACCAGCCCGCGCTACCTCATGCTCCTCCGCATCGCCACCAGCGACCTCCCTGCCGTGTTCAGCGGCATCCTGAAGGGCGGACCGCCTTCGCCGGCGATCGACCGCGCGCACAGCTACGGTTTTACCTACCGAGCCGTCGACTAGGATGCCCTGCGACTAACCAGGCCCGCTCATCTCGGCGTCCACCGCGACGAGCGGACCTGGTCCAGCTCGATGATCAGCCGCCCCAGGTGCGGTCCCGATCACATCCAGTGCGTAGGCGTGAGGCTCTCCATCGCCGTTCGACGGGCGGCCCTGTCAGTAATGCACGCCGATCGTGAGTCCGAAGATGCGCGGAGCTCCAGGCGTCACCTCATAGGCGGACGTCTCCATCGCGTTGATGAAGGTGTACTGGTTCAGAAGGTTACGAACGTAGAGCTGGACGTCGTAATGCTTGTTCGGCGCCGTCCAGAGCAGGGCGGCGTCCACGAGGTTGTAAGCGCCGGCGTGGATGACATTGTCCGGGGTCAGCGGATAGCGTGAATTGTAGTGTTCGTTGCCGGTGAGGGCGAACACCCCGTAAGGCGTCTCCTTCTTGTAGGTCGCCCCGACCGAGAAGGTGATGGGCTGGGCGAAGGCGACGTTGCGCCCGGCCAGGTTGGCCGGCATGTTCACGACCCGGCCGAGCAGCTGTCCGGTGCTGCTGACCACCGTCTCATACGACGCCGAGGACGTCCCGGGGAACTGGTCGTACTTGGCGTCGAGGAATTCGGCGTTGCCGTTGAAGGTCAGGTCACGCGTGGCCACCCAGGTGAGGTCGGCGTCCACACCCTTGACGTGCTCGGACCCGACGTTCTCCAGGAAGGCGTTGCCCGGGGGCGCGCCGAGCGTGGAGCGGACCTGCACGTTGGTGTAGTCGTAGTAGAAGTAAGCTGCGTTGAAGCGGACGCGGTGGTCGAACAGCTCCGTCTTGATCCCGCCCTCGTAGGCGTCCAGCACTTCCGGCGAGGCCGGCGGGTTGGTGAACAGGTTCGGGTTGAAGGCGCCCGACTTGAAGCCGCGGTTGAACGAAACATAGGCGTGGATGTCGCGGCCGAAGTCCTGCGCCACCACCCCGCGGTAGGTCAGCTTGTCGAAATGTTCGTCGGTCGGGATGCCGTTCGGGAAGCCGGCGAAGGGCTGGCCCGGGCGGGTGACGGTGCTGGCCGGCAGGGCCGCAACCGAGTCGGGGCGACCGGGGAAGGGCGTCACCAGGCCGTTGAGAGTGATGGATTCGCTGGTGTAGCGCAGGCCGCCCGTGACGTGGGTGGCGTCGAATACTCGGTACGTTGCATCCGCATAGCCCGAGTACGAGGTGTCGGTCGGGTAGCCGGTCGTGGTGATGGGCGTTCCGGCCGTGCAGGTAAGCGCCAGGGCTCCCGTCCCGCAGATCGGGATGGCCGAAAGCTGCTCCTCCACCTTGTTGTGGAAGAAGAAGAAGCCGCCGACCCAGTCCAGGCGCGATCTCGATGGCTTGGAGGTGAACTGGAGTTCCTCGCTCCAGGTCCGGTTGTTCTCCCGGAAGGCGTCCACCGTCACGCCCTCGTTGATCGTCGTTGCCGTCGGAACGCCCGGCTGGACCGGGATGGTGGCCACAATCGGCTCGCCCGCGTTGGGCGAGGCGCCCGGGAAGAGCGTGAGTTCGTGGCTGGTCTGGTAGGCGCTCAGGCTCTGGGCGTTGAACAAGCCGAAGTCCTGCTGCACCTTCAGCGACGCGAGGTAGGAGGTGAACGGGGACGAGGGATCGATGTAGTCGGAAACGTTGTAATGGCCGAGGTACGGCGTCCCGTCGTTCGCCCGGGTGCCAGGATCGACTTGGTAGCCGTAGCCGATATTGCGGTTGTTGGTGTCGTAGATCAGCGAGCCGGTCACCTTGGTCTTGGAGGTCGGAGTCCATAGCGCCTTGGCCTGGGCGCCCGTCTCGTTGCTCTTGTCGATGCGGTCGCCGGTATAGACGTTGGTGCCCCAGCCGCGGTTCTGCTCCTGATGGAACACCGACACGTTGGCAGCCAGGGTGTCGGTGATGGGGGTGGAACCGTAGAAGTTCTCCTGGGTGGTGTCGTAGTTGCCGACCCCCACCGAGGCGTCCAGGCGCTGGCGCTTGTCCGGGTCGCGCGTGGTGACCGAGATCAGACCGGCGGTGGCGTTGCGGCCGTAGAGCGTGCCCTGTGGGCCCTTGACCACCTCGATCTGGTCGACGTTGTTGAAGGAGAAGATGCCGGTGGCCGGATTCGCCAGATAGACGCCGTCGATGTAGGTGGCGACCTGCTCTTCGTTGTAGCCGGTGCTGGCTGACCCGATGCCGCGCAGGTAGACGTTATTGCCGCCCGACGGCAGAACGTTCAGGCCCGGCGTGAGGTTTGGCAGCTGCAGCACGCTGGTGATGTCGAGCGCCTTCAGCGTGGCGGCGGGCAGGGCCTCCACCGTGCCGGACACCTTCTGCAGGTCCACCGAACGGCGCGTAGCGGTGACCACCACCTCCTGGACGCCAGCCGGCACCGCCGCCGGCTGCGCATCGGGCGCGGGCTGGGTCGGGGACGACGCCAGAGCGGGTGGATCCAGCGCTGGGGCGGCCGTCTGAGCCTGGGCGGCCCCCGCCGCTATCAGCGCCGTCAAGGACACGCCGATCCCAAGTCGTCCACTCATCGTAACCTCCCCCGAACGACGCCGAGGCAGCGGCCCCGGATCGTATTCTTATCTTATGAAAAACTCTTTTGAAATTTCGGCTGGCTTGTCAACTCCCGTCACGGCGCTTTCAACGGGTGGTGTTTTAGACGTACGTCACATCCAGCCCCTGCGGATCAGGGTCAAGCGACACGGATCGGCGTCGCGTGGGAGCGCTTCGCGCGAGCAAGGTGCGAACGGGAAGTCGACGGATTCAGAAACTTGATCGCTGCGTTGAGCGCGGCATAGAGGGCGGACACTCTCGAATCGTCTCTCGGCGGACGGAAATCCGGCCGCAGCCGAAGCCCGGCCGCGAACTTAGCGGGCCGACGCCCAGACGGGACGTCCTGATCAAGGCCTCTCCGCCTGTTATGGCCGCCCTGACTCACCTCCATAGCGCAAGGACCCGCCACCAGATCAAGCGGCGACCTGAGCGGATATGACGCCGTGCGATCCGAGAGAAACGAGATAATACCCGAAAATTGCTTTTGTCACTGAGCCGTTCGGCTAGAGGACCAACCTCCTTCGATCTAAGGACGCCGGGCTGGCGCCGCGGGGCGACATGACCAAAAGGGGACGCCTCGCCGTTTCCAGCCCAGACTGGGCGATCAGCTTCGGAAGGGCCAGCGGGACGAGCATGAGCATCATGAGTTCAGCGCCTCCCTCAGCCCGACTTGCGCCGGAGGCTCTTCCCGAGATCAGGTTCTGCATCGTCCTCGCGGGCCTGATGACGGTCATGGCGCTCGCGGTCATGGACAGCAACATCGTCAACACCTCGCTGCCCCGCATCGCTGCGGAGTTCGGCGGTCTGTCCAGGCTGACATGGGTCGTGTCCGTCTTCCTGCTGACCTCCACCATCAGCACCCCGCTCTACGGCAAGCTTTCGGACATGTACGGGCGGCGGCGACTGATAACCGTATCCGTCACCGTCTTCCTGGCGGGCTCGGTGCTCTGCGGGCTGGCTCAATCCATGACGCAGCTGATCCTGTGCCGCGCGCTCCAGGGCGTCGGGGCTGGCGGCCTCGTGGTGCTCGCGCAGGCCATCATCGGCGACATGGTCTCGCCCCGCGAACGGGGTCGCTACCAGGGGCTGTTCACCAGCGTGTTCGCCCTGTCCAGCCTGGCCGGCCCCCTGATCGGAGGAGCGCTGACCACCTATCTGTCCTGGCGTTGGATCTTCTACGTCAACCTGCCGCTGGGAGCGGCGGCGCTCGTCCTGATCATGGCCGGGTTGCCGCCCGGCGCCATCACGCGCAGGCGCCGCATCGACTATCTGGGCGCCGGGCTCCTGACGGTTGCGACGGCCAGCCTGCTCCTGCTCTTCAGCATGAGCGCCGAGATCGCCCGGCCGCTCCCGCTCATCGCCCTGGCCGCGGTGGCGGGCCTCACCGGCTACGGCTTCGTGAGGCGGGAACGCCGCGTCGCCGAGCCGCTGTTCGACCTGGAACTCTATCGCAACCGCACCTTCGTCGTGGGCGCGGTGACCACGGCGACCATGGCCTTCGCGCTCTTCGCCGCTCTGGTGCTCCTGCCGGTGTACCTCCAGCTGGTGCTCGGACGCTCGCCAATCCAGGCGGCTCTGGTCATCACGCCGCAGATCCTCGGCATGGTCCTCAGCTCCTTCATCGGCGGCCGGGCGGTCACCGCCCGCGGCCGCGTGAAGCCCTTCCTGCTGGTCGGCGTGGCGCTGGAGACGCTGGCGCTGGCGGGGCTGGTCGCCGCTTCGGCCTTGACCGCGCCGGTCTGGGCGTTCGCCTCCGCGGGCTTCGTGCTGGGGCTCGGCATGGGCATGGGCATGCCCAACGCGGTCACCGCCGTGCAGAACGCCATCCGGCGCGAGCAGATGGGCGTGGCCACCGGCGCGCTGGGCTTCGTCCGTTCGCTGGGCGGCGCGGCCGGTGTGGCGCTCACGGGGGGCGTCGTGACGCTGGTGGTGAAGATCGTGCTGAGGGGCGAGCACCTGGGCCTCGACGTGCATGACCTGGTCAACCAGGGTGTCAAGGGCGCCTCTCACCTGACCGTCCTGCAGCGGGCGAGCTTCATAGGCGCCTACCGCCAGGCTATTGAGTGGAGCTTCGTCGTGTGCACCCTCTTCATGGCCGGCTCCCTCGCCACGTGCACCT
>CAXUEN010000059.1:0-9693 GCA_964249945.1 uncultured Caulobacteraceae bacterium
ATCCCCGACCCTTCCCCCATCGAGGGGGAGGGGAGATCAAAGCCAGCGCTGCGCCGGGAGACGTGCGGCGGAGACAGCGCGTTCACGCCGTCGCCTCGATCTCGGCCACCGCAGACTCACAGCGTTGGCAGAGGTGCTTCGGGGCGCGCACCTCAGGGAGGATGCGCCAGCAGCGAGCGCACTTTTCGCCTGTCGCTAGCTGCTGATCCACCATTGCACCAATCAGATCGCCGCCGTCACTTGGCAGCACACGCGCCTGGCTAGTGCGAAAAATCTCGGCGGCGTCGAGATTATCAAAGATGCCTGCAGTGGCGTCGCCATGCGGCTGAACAGTCGGAGCAGCTTCAAGCGCCGACCCAATCATCTTCTTCTCACGCATACGTTCGAGTGTCTCAGTTACAAAGAACAAGACGTCTCGCACTATCTGCCACCGCGCCGCCTCCGCCTCGTTCCGCCACGCCTCAGGCGTCTCCGGCATCACCCGCAGGCAGTTCGACCCCGTCTCCGGAAACCGCGTCGTCCACGCCTCCTCGCAGGTGAAGGGTAAGATCGGCGACAGCCACACCGTCAGCCGCTCGAACACCGCGTCCATCACAGTGCGCGCCGCGCGGCGACGCACGCTGGAGGGCGCGTCGCAGTAGAGCGCGTCCTTGCGGATGTCGAAGTAGAGCGCCGACAGCTCCTGCGCGGCGAACTCCGAAACGGGGCGCCAGACGTCGTTGAAGCGGTAGTCGCGGTAGGCGGCGCGGACCTGGCCGTCGAGCTCCCACAGCCGGTGCAGGACGTAGTGCTCAAGCGGCGGCATGTCCTCCAAGCCCACCCGCTCGGCGTCGGTGAAGCCCTCCAGCGCGCCCAGCAGGTAGCGGAGCGTGTTCCTGAACTTGCGGTAGCCGTCGGTGGCGGTCTGCAGGATCGCCTTGCCGATGCGCTGGTCCTCGGCATAGTCGACCATGGCGACCCACAGGCGCAGGATCTCCGCCCCGCTGTCGTTGATCACCTTCAGCGGATCGACGGTGTTGCCCTTGGACTTGGACATCTTCTCGCCCTGCTCGTCGAGAGTGAAGCCGTGGGTCAGCACCGCGTCGTAAGGCGCGCGCCCCCGGGTGCCGCAGGCCTCCAGCAGGGAGGACTGAAACCAGCCGCGGGCCTGGTCGGAGCCCTCCAGGTAGAGGTCGGCGGGCCAGCAGCTGTCGCCCCGGCCCTCCAGGGTAAAGGCGTGAGTCGAGCCGCTGTCGAACCAGACGTCCAGGATGTCCTCGACTTTCTCGTAGTCTTCCGGGTCGCGGCCGGGGCCCAGAAACTCGGCGGAGGGACGGGTGAACCAGGCGTCGGCTCCCTCCTCCGCGATCGCGTCCTGGATGCGGGCGTTGACCTCCGGGTCGCGCAAGGGCTCGCCCGTCGCCCTGTCCACGAACATGGCGAGCGGGGTGCCCCAGGCGCGCTGGCGCGAGATCAGCCAGTCGGGGCGACCCTCCACCATGGCGCGGATGCGGGTCTGGCCGGCCCTGGGGTGGAAGGCGGTGGCGTCGATGGCCGCAAGCGCGCGCTGGCGCAGGGTCTCATCACCGTCGATCGGCTCGTCCATGCGGATGAACCATTGCGGCGTGTTGCGGTAGATCACCGGGGCCTTGGAGCGCCAGGAGTGCGGATAGCTGTGGGTCAGCCGCGAGCGGGCCAGCAGGTTCCCGGCCTCGATCAGCCTCTCCATGACCGCGCCGTTGGCGGGCCCGAACTTGCCGGCCTTCTTGCCCTCGGTCTCGATCACCTGCAGGCCGGCGAACAGCGCCACGCTGTCGAAGTAGGCGCCGTTAGCGTCCACGGTCTCGGGGATCTCCCGCCGGCCGGACTTCAGCCAGACCAGGTAGTCCTCCTGGCCGTGGCCGGGCGCGGTGTGGACGAAGCCTGTCCCGGCGTCGTCGGTGACATGCTCGCCCGCCAGCATCGGCACGTCGTAGCCGTAGGCCGGGGCGAGCTTGGCGAGCGGATGGGCGCAGACCACGTCGGCCAGTTCGGCGGCGTAGACGGGCCGCTCCAGCGTCCAGCTCTCCACGCCAGCGGCGGTGAACACCTGCTCGGCAAGCGCGGACGCGAGGATCAGCCGGTGGCCGGTCCTGGCCCAGGGCTCGTAGTCTAGGCCGCCCTTCAGCTGCCCGACCTTGTAACAGGCGTAGGGGATGGCAGGCCCGAACGAGATCGCCCGGTTGGCAGGGATGGTCCAAGGCGTGGTGGTCCAGATCACAACCGACGCGCCCACCAGCGAGGCGGCGCCGAGCGTCGGCGTCTCGCGCACCACGGGGAACTTGACCCAGACCGTTGGCGAGGAGTGCTCGTGGTACTCGATCTCCGCGTCAGCCAGAGCGGTGCGCTCCACCGGACTCCACATCACAGGCTTTGAGCCGCGGTAGAGCTGGCCGCTCATCAGGAATTGGTGGAATTCGCCCACGATAATCGCCTCGGAGCGGTAGTCCATGGTGGCGTAATGGTGGTTCCAGTCGCCGAGCACGCCCAGCCGCGTGAACTGCTCGCGCTGCACGCCGATCCACTCGTCGGCATAGGTGCGGCAGCGGGCGCGGAACTCGGCCTTGGAGACCTCGTCCTTCCGCCGGCCCTTGGCGCGGAACTCTTCCTCGATCTTCCACTCGATGGGCAGGCCATGGCAGTCCCAGCCCGGCACGTAGTCGACGTCCTTGCCCAGGGTGAATTGGGAGCGCACGACGAAGTCCTTCAGCAGCTTGTTCAGGGCGTGGCCGATGTGGATGGCGCCGTTGGCGTAGGGAGGGCCGTCGTGCAGCACGAACAGCGCGGAGCCCGCGGCCTGCCGCGCACGCCGCATCTCGCCGTAGAGGTCCCGAACCGCCCAGTCAGCCAGGATCTTCGGCTCCAGCTTCGGCAGGCCGGCGCGCATGGGAAAGGGTGTCTGCGGCAGGAACACGGTGTCGCGGTAGTCGCGCGCGGGGGAGGGGCTCTGGTCGTCGGCCATGGGGAAGTGGGGTCCAGCGGCGTTCAGGAAGGCGGGCGAAGGGCGTCCCGGCCTGTCGCCGGCTCGAACCGCCGCAGACGCGACGGCCGATCCAGCCTCAGGCCGGCTGGGTAATTCGCCGAACGGGTCCGCAAGGGTTCGCCATGGCGGCGGTGTAGCAGACGCCGCCGCCCCGGCAAAGCTGGAGACGCGACGAAGCGCTTACCCTGTTGCGCCGTGACCGCTAACAGACCGCCATGACCGACGATCCCGTGCAGATCATCGCCCGAGGCCCGCGCGCCACAGCCGAGGCCGCCGCCCGGGCCCTCGACGCCGACCCGCGCCTGGAGGGCGCGACCTACTCCATCCTGGAGGAGGACGAGGACCACGACGTCTGGCGCATCGACGCCTTCCCCACCGAGCCCGAGGAGGCGGAGCGCCTGCGCGAGATCCTCGCCGCCCACGCAAGCCTGGCGGTGAGCGTGGAGGTGCTGGCGGATGCGGACTGGCTGGCCATGGCGCTGTCCGGCCTGCCGCCGGTGCGGGCCGGGCGCTTCTTCGTCTATGGGGCGCATGACCTCGGGCGGCGGCCGGACAACACAGTGAACCTGCGGATTGAGGCGGGCGCGGCGTTCGGCACCGGTCATCACGGCACCACGGTCGGGTGCCTGTATGCCTACGATGCGTTGCTGAAGCGTCGGCGGTTCGCCAAGGTGCTGGACGTGGGCGCAGGCACCGGCGTGCTGGCGATCGCGGCGGCCAAGACCGGCGCGCGCCTGGCGCTCGGGACCGACATCGACCGCGTCTCGGTGCGCATCGGGCGGGAGAACGCGGTCCTGAACCAGGTGCGCGCCCGCTTCGTCCACGCCAACGGGCTGCGGGACTGCAGCGTCCAGGCGGCGGCGCCCTATGATCTGGTGTTCGCCAACATCCTGGCGCGGCCGCTGGTGTGGCTCTCCTCCGACATCCGCGCGGCGCTGAAGCCCGGCGGCCTGGCGATCCTGTCCGGCCTGCTGCGCAGCCAGGAGCGGTTCGTGCGCGCCGCCTACCTGGCCCGCGGCTTCCGCCTGCAGCGCCGCTACCACCGCGATGCCTGGGCGACCCTGGTGCTGCGGCGGGGATAGCGGCCTCTCCCGCAGCCACGGTTACGAGCGGTTGCGTGCTTCGAGACGGCCTCCGGCGGAGCCCTCCTCAGCGTGACGACCCTTTGCGATCAACAGACTTCATCGTCCTGAGGAGCGGACCGGAGGCTCGCGTCTTGGAGGACGCAGATGGGCTCAGCTGAGCGCCTTCTCCAACTCAGCCTTGCTCATCCTGGAGCGGTTCGGGATGTCGCGCCTCTTCGCCTCCGCGTAGAGGTCGGCGCGGTTGCGGCCAGGGGCGGAGCGGCCCTCATCCTGCTGCTGGGCCATCCCGCCCTTCGCATTCTCCGCCCTGGTCCTGCGCTGCGCCTTGACGTTCTGCTTCGGCGGCTTGCGGTTGGAGACCCCGGCTTCGCTAAGCGCGATGGCGATGGCCTGCCCGGGGGACTTCACCTTGCCGGCCTTGCCGTCGCGGCCGCTCTCCAGCTCGCCATGCTTGAACTCGTGCAGGACGCGGTCGACAATTTTCCTCTGTGCAGGCGTTTCTTTGGGCACGGCGTTGCTCCCTGTCAGGCCGGGTTGCGGGGCAGACGGTTGTGGATGGCGGCGGCGGCGATGGAGGCCTCGCCCTCCGCCACGCTGATCTGGTTCAGGCCGCGCACCACATCGCCCGCGGCGTACAGGCCATCCACCGAGGTCTCCTGGTGGCGCCCGACATAGAGGCGGCCGTCCTCGTCCAGCGTCGCGCCGAGCTGGCGGGCGAGGTCGGTCTGGGCGGTGACGCCGAAGGCCGAGTAGATAATATCGAAGTGGTTAGGCTGGCCGCCCTCGGTGCAGACCGCGGTCACCTCGTCCTCGGCCAGGGAGACGGACTCCAGCGCGGTGTGGAAGACCTTGACGCCGAGCAGGTGCAGCGCCTCGCGATGCGTGCCGCCAAGCTCGGCCTCGCGGGTCAGCACCAGGGAAACGTTGGCGGCCCAGGTGCGCAGGAACAGGGCCTCGCCCGCGGCGTGATCGCCTGAGCCGAGGACGGCCACCTTCTTGCCCTGAGCCTCGAAGCCGTCGCAGATGGGGCAGACGCGCATCAGGCTGCGGGTGATGGCCTCCACGGCGCCGTGAACCTCGGGCACAATCTCCACGACGCCGGTGGCCAGGATGACCGTCGTGGCCGCGAGATCGACCTCGCCGATCCGGGCGAGAAAGCCGCCGTCGGCTCGGCGGGCGAGGGCTGTGACGGGCTGGTGGCGGATCTCGACGCCATAGGCCTGGAGCTGCTGGCGCAGACGCTCCAGCAGGGTCTCGCCGTGCAAGCCCCGGGCGAAGCCGGGCAGGTTTCGGCTCTTCGGAATCCATAGCGCGCGGCTGGCGCCCGTGTCGGCCACCAGCACCTGCCGGCGGAACCGGGCGAGGTAGACGGCCGCGGTCAGGCCTGCCGGTCCGGCGCCGACGATCAGGGTGTCGAGTTGCTCCGCCATGCTCCGCCCGCCGCTTCAGCCGCTAACTCGATGGGCACGACCGGGGTTCAGGGCGAAATCAGCGGGCGGGTGAGGAAGTCGGCCGAGCCGATCAAGAACAGGAAGGACAGCCACACCAGCCCCGCCGCCGCCGTCAGCTTCACCAGGGCGCTGGCGCGGTTCAGCCGCATGAAGACGGTGAACATCAGGCAGGCCTGCCCCACCGCCACCGCCAGGTTCACCGCCGTCTTGGCCCGGCCGAGCGGCAGGAAGGTGAGGCCGATGTTGACCGTCAGCAGCGCCAGCAGGCCGACCCAGACCAGCGCCGGGCCCGAGATGACGGTGGAGGAGGGCGCCTCGTAGAGTTGCGGGGCCTTGCGCGGCTTGGCCATGGCTACTTGCCCACCAGGTATAGCGTCGTGAACACCATGATCCAGATCACGTCCACCAGGTGCCAGTAGAGCGAGGTGGTCTCCACCGAGTCGGAGTTGGCCTCCAGCACCCGAGCGCGCGCCATAATCCCCAGCCGGGTGAGGAAGCCCAGGCCGATCAGCAGGTGGCAGCTATGGATGAAGGTCATGGTCCAGTAGAAGCCGAAGAAGATGCGCGAGGCAGGGTCCGCGCCGTCGAAGGCGGTGTTGGGCCACAGGTGCTCGTGCAGATCCTGGACGTACTCCATCCCCTTGATGCTCAGGAAACACACGCCGAGCGCCAGGGTCACCCAGATGCAGAGTTCGGCCAGGGCGGCCCGCTTCACCTCCAGAGCCCGCCCGGCCACCGACATGGCGAAGCTGGAGGTCAGCAGAAGGGCGGTGTTAATCGCGCCGAACAGCAGGTTGGTGTGGCGGGCGCCGGCGTCGAAGCCGGCCGGGTGCGCGTGGCGATAGGTGTAGAAGGCGAAGAACATGCCGCCGAACAGCAGAAGCTCGCTGGCCAGGAAGATCCAGATCGCGAAGATGGTCGCCTCGCGCTGGCGGACGCCGGACTCGAACGGCTCGTGCAGGGCGCCCGACGCCTGGCTCATGCGGGTTCGCTCTGGCGCGTCTGGCTACCGCCGTTGCCGCCGCCACCCTCTTCGCCCTGGCCGCGGTGCATGGCCTCGCCGTGCTGCGGCGCCTCACCCTTCTGGTGGTACTGGTAGGGATCGTTGTCGACGACGGGGATAGTCTTGAAGTTCTCCTTGGGCGGAGGCGAGTCGGTGCGCCACTCCAGCCCCGTGGCGCCCCACGGGTTCTTGCTCGCATGCGGCCCGTATCGGATGGAATAGGCCAGATAGAACAGCGGCAGCAGGTAGGCCGCCGCCAGCACCATGGCCCCTGAAGACGACAGCACGTGGTAGATCTGGAACTCTGAAGGATAGTGGGCGTAGCGGCGGGGCATCCCCATGTAACCCATGACGAACTGCGGGAAGAAGGTGAAGTTGAATCCGAAGAACAACAGGATCGCGGCGAACCGCGCCCAGCCTTCCGGATACATCCGCCCGGTGATCTTGGGCCACCAGTAGTGCAGGCCGGCGAAGAAGGCCGACACCGAGCCACCCACCATGATGTAGTGGAAGTGCGCCACCACGAAGTAGGTGTCGGTGACGTGCACGTCGATGGGGATCGAGGCCAGCATCAGCCCCGTCAGCCCCCCGATGGTGAACAGGCCCACGAACCCCAGCGCATAGATCATCGGCGCGGCGAAGGTGATCTGGCCGCGATAGAGGGTGGCGGTCCAGTTGAACACCTTGATGGCGGAAGGAACCGCCACCACGAAGCTCATGAACGAGAAGACGATGCTGGCGTAGGGGCTCTGGCCTGAGACGAACATGTGGTGGCCCCACACGAAAAAGCCGACGCCCGCGATCGCCAGCATGGCGTAGACCATGAAGGCATAACCGAAGATGGTCCGCCTCGCGCCCACCGTGATCACCTCCGACACCACCCCCATCGCTGGCAGCACCATGATGTAGACGGCCGGGTGGCTGTAGAACCAGAACAGGTGCTGGAACATCAGCGGGTCGCCGCCCAGACGCGCATCGAAGATCGGCATGCCGAAGAACCGCTCGGCCACCAGCAGCAGCATGCTGACGGAGAGCACGGGGGTGGCCAGCACCATGACCAGGCTGGTGGCGTACATGGCCCAGACGAACAGCGGCAGGCGGAACCAGGTCATGCCCGGCGCGCGAAGCAGGTGCACCGTGGCGATGAAGTTCACGCCCGTCGCGATCGAGGAGAAGCCCACCACGAAGATGCCCATGGCGGCGATGGTGACCATGGAGTTGGAATAGATGGTGGAGAACGGCGTGTAGAAGGTCCACCCCGTGTCGATGCCGCCCATCAGCAGGGCCAAGACCGTCAGCCCCGCGCCGGCCAGGAAGACATACCAGCTCATCAGGTTCAGCTTGGGGAAGGCTAGGTCGCGCGCCCCGATCATCAGCGGCAGCAGGAAGTTGCCGAGGGTGGTGGGGATCGACGGCACCAGGAAGAACCAGACCATGACCACGCCATGGAGCGTCATCAGCCGGTTGTAGGTGTCGGCCCCGAACAGCAGCCCCTGGGGCGTGAACAGGTGGAAGCGCATCAGTCCCGCCGCCGCGCCGCCGAGGAAGAA
Source organism: uncultured Caulobacteraceae bacterium (assembly GCA_964249945.1). Classification (GTDB taxonomy): domain Bacteria; phylum Pseudomonadota; class Alphaproteobacteria; order Caulobacterales; family Caulobacteraceae; genus CAHJWH01. The sequence goes on from CAXUEN010000059.1 coordinate 8,091, forward strand.
GAACACCGTGATGCTGATGGCGTAAAGGACCCCGATCCGCTTATGGTCAACGGTGGACAGCCACGACCAGACGCTGGAGCCCTCCTGCCAGAAGCTGCCCTCCCGGTTGGTGGGGGCGTGGCCCGCGGCGGGCCGCTGCAGCGGGCGGGGCGAGGCGGGGACGCCGCCCTGGAGCGGAGTGTCGGTCATTGGCCAGCCGCCGGACGGGTTGAGAGGGTCTTCAGGTAGGCGACGAGCGACACCAGGCCGGGCTCGTCCACGGCCTTAGCGTAGCTCGGCATCACCGCAGCGTATCCGGCGGGCACGTGCTGGTCGGGGAGCACGATGGCCTCGCGCAGGTAGCTCTCGTCGGCGGTGACCGTGCGGCCGTCCGCCAGCGCGACCTGGGAGCCGTAGAGGCCGTGCAGGTTCGGCGCATTGGCCACCGGCACGTTGGGTCCATGGCAGGCGCCGCAGCCCAGGCTGGAGAACAGGTGGGCGCCCTGCGCGGCCAGGTCGTCCGGCTGGGGCTGGGCGGCGCTCCAGCGGCCGAAGTCGGCGGGGCTCATCACCGTGATCTCGCCCAGCATGCGCGAGTGGTCGGTGCCGCAGTATTCGGCGCACTCCAGCGGGTAGACGCCGGGCTTGGTGGCGTTGAACCAGGTCTGGGTGTAGCGGCCGGGCAGCACGTCCTGCTTCATGCGGAAGGCCGGGACGTAGAAGCTGTGGATCACGTCCTGGGAGGTCATCACCAGGCGCACCGGCACGCCCACCGGCGCGTGGACGCTGTCGATCTCGCGCACGCCATTGGGGTACTGCACCTTCCACATCCACTGCTTGGCGACGACGTGGACCTCCATGGCGCCTTTCGGCGGGTTCAGGTTGGTGAGCTGGCTCGACCCCACCCACCAGAAGACGAACAGGAACAGGAAGAAGGTGGCCGCGGTCCAGCCGATCTCGAACTCCCGGCTCATCACCTCGGGCATGTCGGCCCGGTTGGCGGTGGAGCCCTTGCGGTAGCGGATCGAGAACCCGACGATCAGCGCCAGCACCAGGGCGATCACCACGCCCGAGATGGCCAGCAGGCCGAAGAAGATGTGGTCGGTGTTGGCGGCGTTGGTGGACGCCTCGACCGGGAACACGCCGGACCAGTTCACGCCGTCGTCCTCCGGCGGGAGAGCAGGGCCAGGCCACCCGCCATCGCCGCCAGGGTGCCCAGGGCGCCGAGCTTCAGCGCCAGCGCCACCGCGCCGTTGTAGCGGCCCGCCGCTACGCTGATCCCGTGGCAGATCAGGGCGAGCTGGTCGACCACAGTTCCCAGAGCGCCGCCACGGGCGTCCCCGATCGCCGCGCGCAGGGCTGGCCCGGTGAGGCTGACCTGGTCCAGCACCCGCGACAGCCGTCCGTCGGGGGTGAGCACGAAGGCCGCCACCGGGTGGGTGTACTGGCGGCTGGCGGGGTCATAGGCGTAGCCATAACCCAGCGCCTGAGCGGCCGCTGTGATCTCGGCTTGACCGCCGGTCAGCAGGCGCGCAGCGGCCCGCCAGCGGGGCTCGTCCCGCAAGCGCGTGTCGCGGAGCGCCCGCGCGTCGGCCGGCGTCTCGCGCGGGTTCAGCCCCACGGT
>CAXUEN010000060.1:0-270 GCA_964249945.1 uncultured Caulobacteraceae bacterium
AAGGTGTTCGGCGTGGTGATGACCATGGCCGGCGTGTTCGGCGGGGGCTGGGCGATCGCCCGCTTCGGCCTAATGCGCTGCCTGGTGGTGGGGGCGGCCATCTCGCCCCTGACGCATCTGACCTACGCCTGGCTAGCCACGCAGGGCCCAAGCCGGTCGGGCCTGATGCTCGCCATCGCGCTCGACAACCTGGCGGAGGGCTTCGCCGGCACCTGCCTGATCGCCTACATGTCCAGCCTGACGACGCGGGGGTCGACGGCCACCCAGTAC
>CAXUEN010000060.1:280-9623 GCA_964249945.1 uncultured Caulobacteraceae bacterium
CGCCCTGTTCGGCAGGCTCCCGGCGGCCGCGTTCGCCGCCGGCGCCGCGAAGATCGGCGTGCCGGCGAGCGCGCTGGGCGTCGGCTATGCCGGCTTCTTCCTCTACGCCTTCACGCTGGGCTGGCTCGGCATCCTGCTGGCCGCACTGGTGGCCTGGCGACGGCCCGGGGAGCGCGCGGGCATCCCCGCCGCCGCGCCGGCCTAGCCCTGGCCCCAGACCTTGCGCAGGGTTGCGTCCCGCCCGCAGCCGGCACGATAGAGGCTGTACTCCAGCGCGTGGGTGTGAGCGTAGTCGCGATGGTAGTCCTCCGCGGGCCAAAAGGCCTTCAGGGTTAGGACGGGCACGATGATCCGACCGTGCTTCAGCTGCTTCTGGGCCTCGGCCTCGGACTGCAGCGCGATCTTGCGCTGCTGGTCGCTGGCAACGAAGATCGCCGGGCGGTAGGAAGGGCCCCGGTCGCAGAACTGGCCGCCGTTGTCGGTGGGATCGACCAGCTTCCAGTAGCGGTAGAGCAGGAATCCATAGTCGATCTTGGCGGGATCGAAGGTCACCTTCACCGACTCGTAGTGGCCCGTGGTCTCGGAGGAGACCTGCTCATAGGTCGGGTGGTCCACCGTCCCGCCGGTATAGCCGCTCTGTACCGACACGACGCCGGGGATGGCCTTCATGTCGTGCTCCATGCACCAGAAACAGCCGCCGGAGAACACCGCGGTCTGCAACGGTGCAGCAACGGCCGGGGTCACGAAGGCGGCGGCCGCAAGGCCTGCGGCGAAGACGAGGGCGATCAGGCGGAGGAGCGGCGGGAATGCGGGCTTCATGGTCAGGATACGTGGCGCGCGTCGCGCCGGACGCAAGCCTCACTCCGTGCGGATGAAGTCCAGATAGACCGGCGCGATGTCACCCAGGCCCTTGACTTGGTAGCGAGTCGCCACGTGGTCCGCAGGGGGTGTGCGCCAGTCGCTGGCCCGTTTCGCGGTCCAGACCAAGCGGGGAGGCGCCCGCAGCCGCTCGAGCGCCTGGTCGGCGTAGTCGGCCCAGTCCGTGGCGAAGCGCAGCCGGCCCCCCAGAGCCAGCACCCGCAACAGTTCGCCGACGAGTTCGGGCTGGATGAGGCGGCGCTTGTGGTGGCGGGCTTTGGGCCAGGGATCGGGGAACAGGATGAAGATGCGTGCCAGGCCGCCATCGGGCAGCACGGCCAGGAGTTCGCGGGCGTCGCCGATGTACAGGCGCACATTGGACAGTCCCCGCGCCTCGATGTGGCGAAGCGCGCTGGCCGCACCATTCAGGAACGGCTCGGCGCCGAGCAGCAGGGTGTCGGGATGACGCACAGCCTGCTCGGCCAAGTGCTCGCCGCCGCCGAAGCCGATCTCCAGCCAAGTCTCGTGGGCGCCTGGCATGAGCGCCTGCAACTCGAGCGGCGCCGACAGGTCGAGGGAGAGCTTTGGGAGGAGCGATCCGACCAGGGCCGCCTGGCGGGGCTTGATCGGTCGCGACTTGAGCCGGCCGAAGCTGCGCAGGGGACCGTAGGGTTGCTGAGCCATAAGGAGATACTAGAGCCCTCCCCCCTTCAACGGCAGGATGATCGCCTTCGCCGCGGCCCTTCTCCCCTCCTGCAAAAGGGCTGGTCCTAGGCCAGCCCCTTCAGCTCGCCCACGAGGTCGGTCTTCTCCCAGGAGAAGCCGCCGTCCGCGTCCGCCTGGCGCCCGAAGTGGCCATAGGCGGAGGTTCGCGCATAGATCGGACGGTTGAGCTTCAGGTGCTCGCGGATCGCACGCGGGGTGGCCCCGCCGATGAGGTCGGGCAGGATGGCTTCCAGCTTGGCCGGATCGACTTGGCCGGACTCGTGCAGGTCGACATAGAAGCTGAGCGGCTTGGCCACCCCGATCGCATAGCTGATCTGGATGGTGCATTTCTCCGAAAGCCCTGCGGCCACGACGTTCTTGGCCAGGTAGCGGCAGGCGTAGGCCGCCGAGCGGTCCACCTTGGTGGGATCCTTGCCGGAGAAGGCGCCGCCCCCGTGGGGCGAGGCGCCGCCGTAGGTGTCAACGATGATCTTTCGTCCGGTCAGGCCGCAATCCCCGTCCGGGCCGCCGATGACGAAGTTGCCGGTGGGGTTCACGTGCCATTCGGTCTCGTCGGTGACGAAGCCGTGGGGGAAGACGCTGCGGATATAAGGCTCCACGATCTGGTGCACGTCGGCAGGCGTCAGGCCGTCCTTGTGCTGAGTGGACAGCACGATGGAGGTGGCGCGCACCGGGCGGCCGTTCTCGTAGTGCAGGGTGACCTGGCTCTTGGCGTCGGGCTCCAGCCCGCTCTCCTCGCCGCTGTGGCGGACTTCGGCCAGACGCTTGAGTATGTTGTGGGAGAACTGCAGGGTGGCCGGCATCAGCTCCGGCGTCTCGTTGGTGGCGTAGCCGAACATGATGCCCTGGTCGCCCGCGCCCTCGTCCTTGTTGCCCGCCGCGTCCACGCCCATGGCGATGTCGGCGGACTGGGCGTGCAGGTGGCAGGCGTAGTCGGCGGTGCGCCAGTGGAAGCCCTCCTGCTCGTAGCCAATGTCTTTGATCGCGGCCCGGACCTTCTCCTCCAACCCGTCCACGACGCCCTCGGGCCCGCGGACCTCCCCGGCGAGGATGATGCGGTTGGTGGTGACCATGGTCTCGCAGGCGACGCGGGCATACGGGTCGGCCCCCAGGAAGGCGTCGACTACCGTGTCTGAGATGCGGTCGGCCACCTTGTCCGGGTGACCCTCGGACACGCTCTCGCTGGTGAAGATGTAGGACGGTCGGCTCAAGGACGCTCTCTCCGCAGGGTTCCCGTGAAGGGGAACGCTGCGGCACCATATAAAGCCATCCTTATATGTTCAAGCGAGGGAGCCGCGTCCGATCGCGCCGACCGCCCTTTACTGGCTGTTGCCGGTTGTCGAGGGTTCGCCAGGGGGCGCCCCTCGGGCCGAGCCGCCCGGCGTGTTGAAGGTGCTGATATCCTGGGCGTTCACGTCACGCACCTGCGGATGATTGATCGACCCCATGCGGGGCGCATGCAGCAGGGTGTAGCCCAGCAGCAAGACTACCGCCGCCCCCAGCGAAATGACCAGGATCCAGATATTGCGGCCCGTCCGCTGCGCGCCGCGCGCATCCGTCACGCTCACCTCGGGCCCCGAGGTGGTGTTCCGATCCGGCGGCGTTGACGACATTGCGACTTTCTCCACGGTCCGCCAAACGGCGAAAACCCGCGCCCCAAACGTCCCCACCCGGGCCGCCGTTCCGCCTTGAGGACCGGCTCAGGTCGGCAGGGCGTGGATGATCACTTCCGTCTTGCGACGCAGGGGCACGGGACGCCCCTTGTCGGTCAGGGCCCCGGTCTCGCCCGCCCCATTCACCTCGAACTTTGGCGCGGGCAGGCCGGCGTCGGCCAGGGCCTTGGCTACGGTGGTAGCGCGCCGGCGGGACAGGTCGAGATTGTGGGCCGCGCCGCCCGCGGCGTCGGTCAGGCCGAGCACGCTGACATAGCCGATGCGGCACCCGCGCACCTGGGCCGCCTCGGAGCCGATGACTTGGCCGGCGGTGGGGGTCAGCTGGTCTGACCCTTCGGCGAAGTAGATCGGGAAGACCACGTCGGTGCAGGACGGCCGGCTGGCGACCGGCATGGGCTTCAGCGGCGTGGAGGTGCAGCCCGCCACCGCCAGGGCCGTCAGCGCCGAGACCCCCGCGCCGACGCTGGTCCAGAGCCTCACCAGGGTCGTCCCTGATCTCGCGCGCGTCATTTGGTCTTGGTCCCCAAACCGGTCAGCTCTTGGGCTGGCCGTTCTCCCAGAAGAACCGCTTCTGCGTCAGGTCGTAGTAGTAGTAGCGGTTGTGCGATTTGTCGAAATACTGATGGTGGGGGTCGCGATGGTAGGCGGGGCCACCCTCCGCCGTCGAGGTGTTGCCCAGGCGCGCCCAGTCCGGACGGTCGATGTGGCGTACGGCGCAGCCGCAAAGGCCGACCGCCAGACACGCGGCGACAGACAATCTGATCAGCATCTGCCCCCCGTTCGCGCACCCGCCCCAGGCCGGCTCCCGGCGCGACCCGCCGCAGGACGATGTCGGAGCCAGCCCCCAAGTTCAAGAGGAACGCCGGTCAGAGCCATCCGTTTCGGCCTCATGGTCGAGCCGCAACCCCATGCCCGCCTCACCCCCCACGTGCGGCTCGGCAAGGTGGCGGCGGTCCTGAACGCCGCTTCGGGGAGCGTCGGCCCCGACGCGGCCGAGCGCATGAAGGCCATCGCCGCCCGCTATGGGCTCGATCTGGAGCCGCGCGCCGTCCAGCCCGCCGGCGTCGCCGAGGCGGTGCGGGCGGCGGTGGCGGAACGGCCGGACGCCTTGTTCGTCCTGGCCGGAGACGGCACCCTGGCGCTGAGCGCAGGGCTCTGCGGCCCCGCCGGCCCTCTGCTGGCGGGCCTTCCGGGCGGGACTATGAACATGCTGCCCCACGCCCTGAACGGCCGCAGGGCTTGGCCGGAGGCGTTCACCGCGATCCTGGAGACCGGCCGCGAACTGGAGGTGTCGGGCGGCGAGGTCGGCGGCCACGGCTTCTACGTGGCCGCTATCCTGGGCGCTCCGGCGCTCTGGGCCGACGCCCGGGAGGCGGTGCGCAAGGGCAAGCTGAAGCTCGCCGTCCTGCGCGGCCGCCGGGCGCTGCTGCGCGCCTTCAAGGGACGGCTGAGATTCGAGCTGAACGAAGGCGACCGACGCAAGGCCGAGGCGCTGACCCTGATGTGCCCGCTCGTCTCCCAGGGGCTGGACGAGGACGTCGGGCTGGAAGCTGCGACGCTCGATCCCAAAGGCGCGCTGGAGGGCTTCCGGCTGGGCTTCAGCACGCTTGTCGGCGGGTGGCGGAATGACCCGTCGGTGAAGATCGAGATCTGCACCTCGGGTATGGCCTGGGCGCACGGTCGCATCCCCATGATCCTGGACGGCGAGCCGCGCCGGATGGATTCGCCAGTGACGATCGCCTACCGGCCGCGCGCTTTCCGCGCCCTGGTGCCGGGCGACTGCGCGGCCCTGCTGGCGCGAGGCGAGACGGGCGAGGACGGCGTCCATGCGCCAGGGCTCGGCCCTGCAATCGGCGTCGTCGATCGGTCGGCGGCCTGATGAGGATCATCCAGCTTAGCGACATCCACTTCGGCGGCGAGGACGCCCCGGCCCTGGAGGCCGCGACCGATTACGTGGTGCAGCATGCGCCCGACTTGGTGATGGTCACCGGGGACCTGACGCTGAACGGCCTGCCGCGCGAGTTCCGCTCGGCCGAGCGGTGGCTGGCGCGCCTGCCGCAGCCGCTGCTGGTCACGCCCGGCAACCACGACACGCCGTACTGGAACCTGCCGCTTCGCGCCCTGCAGCCCTTCAAGCGCTACAAGCGCTTCATCGGCCAGCCCTCGGCGTCCCGCTACGACGCCGCAGGGCTGCACGCCCGCACGATCAACACCTCCCGCGGCGCCCAGCCCCGGTTCGACTGGTCGAAGGGGGCGGTGAGCCTGCACCTCGCCCGCGCGGCGGTGGATGCGATCACGCCCTTTCCAGCCGACGAGATCAGGATCATCGGCTGCCACCATCCGCTGATGGAGATCACCGGAACGCCGGTTACCGGCGGCGTGCACCGCGGCCAGACGGCCGCCAAGATGTTCTGCGAGCACGACGTGGACATCGTCCTGACCGGCCACGTCCACAACCCGTTCGCCGTCGCCCTGCCCTTCGGGGATGGATGCACTTACGCCGTAGGCGCCGGCACCCTGTCGGTCCGCACCCGAGGGACGCCGCCGGGCTTCAACGTGCTGGACATCTCGCCAGGGTGCGTGGGGGTGACGGCCTACGGCTGGACCGGCGCGGCTCTCGAGGTCCACCGCGTCTGGCGACTGCCGCGTCGATCCGCGCCTGAAGGTGCGGCTCCAGAACCCAAGCTCTCGAAGGCGGGGGTGATCGTGCAGACGGAAGGGCCCGCTGTCGCCACCGAGCCCTCCTGACGTCGGCCGACGCCGGCGCTAGATGCCCCGCCCCCTGACCAAGTGCATGACCAATGAAACCAGGAAAAGCACCAGGAAGATGACGAACAAGATGTAGGCGATGTTGGACGCTGCCCCGGCGATCCCGCCAAAGCCCAGCAGGCCCGCCACCAGGGCGACCACCAGGAAGATCAAAGCCCATCTCAGCATAGCCCACCTCCGTCTCGATCACGGATCCAGGATGAGGCGAACCCCGCCCGCGTCCCATCCGCCCGCAGGTTCAACGTACGTTAAGGAAGACCGTTCCAAGGAGATCCGGACGCCCTGAAGCGTCAAATCCGCTTGCGTCCCGTGGGGGGGTCCATCACGCGAAGCACGGTGGACACCAGGGTAGGGTTGCGCCAGGCGAGCAGGCCGGCCGCGACGGCGGCGCCCGCGGCGACCACGGGACGATCGCTGACCAGATCCGTCAGCCGTTCCACTAGACCTCCGGCGCCCTCCGCCTTACCCTTGGCCGACAGCTTGGGCCCCTTGGCCTTGCGGAACATCACCAGCGCCAGAATGCCGAGCACGACAGCCGCAGCCAGGGTGACGCAGGCCGCCGCCCCAGACGGCCCGACATAGGTCCGAAGAAGGGCATAGACCGCAAAAGCCGCAGACACGACAACCACGCAGGCCGCTGCCGCCATGGCGGCCAGGGCGATGACGAAGCTTACGAGCTTGGCGATCACCGGCGTCCGCCGGCGAACAGCAGGCCGAGGACGAAGCCGGCGCCCAGCGCCGCCAGGGTCGCCGTCATCGGCCGCTCCTGCACACGCTCGACCATGTAGAGCTTGGCGGTATCGAACTGATCGCCCGCCTGGTCGGCGGCGTCGCGGGCCTGGTCGCGCAAGTGGTCCACGCCGTCGTCAAACGCCTTGCGCGCGTCAGTCTTCAGCTTGGGCAGGGCGCGCCGCCCTTCATCAAACGTCTCGCGCGCGCTGCGGGCGGTCTGGCGGGCGTTGTCCACAGTGTCGCCCGCCTTGGACGCCACAGGGTCTAAAGCCGAAGAAGCCGTCATGACAATTTTCCCATCAAGCCTATCGCCGCCCCGAAACGCGGCGCCGCAACAGCGGTTCCGCGGTCAGGCTAGGCGGCGACCTTGGGCCGGGCCGGATGGAAGAACAGGGCCTGGCCGATCGCGGCCTTCACCGTCTCCGGCTGAAAAGGCTTGGTGATCAGGAAAGTCGGCTCCGGCCGCTCCCCGGTCAGCAGGCGCTCGGGAAAGGCGGTGATGAAGATCACCGGGATGTCGAAGCGCCCCAAGATGTCCTTGACCGCATCGATGCCGGAAGAGCCGTCGGCCAGCTGGATGTCAGCCAGCACTAGGCCAGGCGTGGCCCGCGCCACCGCCTCGACCGCTTCGCGTCGGGTCGAGGCCACGTCCAGCACCTTGTGGCCGAGTTCGCGGACCAGGGCCTCGATGTCGGCGGCGATGACCGGTTCGTCCTCGATGATCAGCACCTCGGTGGCGAGTTCGGCGTCGATCTCGCCTTGGGCTTCGGAGATCAGCACCTCGATCTCGCCTGCACTGGCGCCGAGGATCTGGCCCGCCTCGGAGGGGTTGAAACCCTCTAGCGCCGTCAGCAGGAAGGCCTGCCGCGACCGCGGCGCGATCCGCATCAGGCGGCCGGAAGCGTCTTCCGTCTCGGCGTTGTCGTTGCGCGCCTCAAGTTGCGCCCCCGTCCCGTCCCAGATGGTATGGAAGACGTGGTAAAGCGCCACCCGGGGTGTCAGGTGAGGCGGCAGCGAGCGTTCGCCCGCCGCCAGGGCTTCCAGGGCCGCCCTTACATAGGCGTCGCCGGCGCCCTGCTCCCCGGTGAGGGCGCGTGCATAGCGCCGCATGTACGGCAGGTGCGGCGCCAGCCGTTCTAACAGACCCATACCGCCTCCAAGCGACCCTGATACAAAGAAGACACTTTCCAATAGTCCCACGCGACCCTGGGGCGCGCAACACGAGAGACCACCCACCGTACCGGACAGGTCATCCTTCGCGCCAATATATGGCCTAATCCGAGGAACCCTAGTCACGTCGGCGAGTTTTTGGCGATCGTTCCGTCAGATTGTGAGGGCGCCTTTGAGGCGTGCGAATTGACACTGATCATGAAGGATGACGGAAAGCCACGCCAGCCCACTCCGCCCGCCGTTGAACCCACTTTGGACGAGGCCCGACTGCGCCAACAGGCGATCGGCGTAAAGCTGCGCCACATGTTCGACGAGATCGTGAACGAGCCTGTGCCCCAAGACTTCCTTGATATCCTGCGGCGCGCCGATGATAAGGGTGGGGCTGGCGGTAAGGGCTGATGGTCCAACGTAACAATCTCGACGCTGCGTCTGAGGCGGCGTTCCAACGCGATCTGGTCGCCCTCATCCCGCATTTGCGCGCTTTCGCCCGCACCCTGTGCGGCGACGCGGCGGCGGCCGACGATCTCGCGCAGGACGCCACGCTCAAGGCGTGGGATGCGCGGTCAAGCTTTCAGATGGGCACCAACATGAAGGCCTGGACCTTCATGATCCTGCGGAACCAGTTCTATTCCGAGAAGCGGCGTTCATGGCGCCAATCCCAGCTGGACCAGGAAGCCGCGGAACGCACCCTGGTCGCCGCCGACGATCCCGAGGCGCCAGTGGCCCTCGACGAAATGCGGCTGGCCATGGGCATGCTGCCGACGGAACAACGGGAAGCGCTGATCCTGGTGGGCGCCGGCGGCTTCGCCTACGAAGAGGCCGCCGACATCTGCGGCTGCGCCGTGGGCACGGTGAAGAGCCGGGTCAGCCGGGCGCGGCGCGCCCTGCAGGGCATACTGGAACAAGGCGCCTACCACCGGGACGGCCGCGCGGCGGGCGAGGCCATGCGATCCATCCTGAACGATGCGGAGCGTTTGAGCGGACCGCGCTGACATGGCCGTCTTGGGCCGTCCGACCATCCGGTTCCGCCTTGGCTTGGCCTTGGCCGTCGCCCTCTTTCCGGTGCTGGCGCTCGGCGCGCTCCAGGTCGGCGTCGAGTTCAACCACGAAGGTCACGCCCGCCAGACCACGCTCACCCAGGCCGCGGCCCGCAGCGCGGTGACGGCCCGGGCGCGTATCCAGGGGGCGATGGCGCTGCTGGATACGCTGAAGCCGCAGGCCGTAGGACTGGAGTGCACCCCCCGCCTCGCTTCGATCCTCGGCGAACTTGACGGCTACCGAAACATCGTGCGGCTCGACGCCGAGGGACGCGTGGTCTGCGCCGGGGCGAGCCTTCCCGCCGTCAACCGGGCCAACCTGCCCTGGTTCCAGCGCCTGAAGGCCGGAACCCGGACCGCGGTGGCGCGGTCGCAGGC
>CAXUEN010000061.1:0-9610 GCA_964249945.1 uncultured Caulobacteraceae bacterium
GTGTAGCGGCCCGCCGGCGCGCGGCCCGCTACACCGCCGCGGCCATGGCCGACGCCACGCGCCTGCTCTACACTCGGCTCAGTCCCGCCTTCGCATCGATGCAGGCCGTCGCGTGAAGGTCGTCTACTTCACCCACTCCCTGGCCTCCTGCTGGAACCACGGCAACGCCCACTTCCTGCGCGGCGTGCTGCGCGAGTTGATCGTCCGTGGCCACGACGTGCGGGCCTGCGAACCGGAGGGCGCCTGGAGCTTGGCCAACCTGCTGGCCGATGCGGGCGAGGCAGGACTAGCGGCCTATCGCGCCGCCTATCGGGAGCTGGCTTCCACCGTCTTCCCGCCGGGCGCCGAGCTGGCCGAACTCACCGATGGCGCGGACCTCGTCATCGTGCACGAGTGGAACGATCCGGCGCTCGTTGCGGCCCTTGGCCGCCGGCGCGCCGGCGGGGCCCGCTTCACCCTGCTGTTCCACGACACCCACCACCGGGCGGTGAGCGATCCGCAGGCGATCACCGCCTTCGACCTGAACGGCTACGACGGCGTGCTGGCCTTCGGCGAGGCCCTGTCGCAGGTCTATCGCCGCTGGGGCTGGGGCCGGCGCGTGTTCACCTGGCACGAGGCCGCCGACGTGCGCCTGTTCCATCCGCCGGCCGTGGAGCAGGCGAGGGACGGCCTCGTCTGGGTGGGTAACTGGGGAGACGACGAGCGGAGCGCTGAGCTGGAACGCTACCTGTTCCGCCCCGCCCGCGACGTGGGCCTGCCGCTCGACATCTACGGCGTCCGCTACCCGGAGGCGGCGTTGCGGACGCTGGAGCGCTACGGCGCCAGCTACCATGGCTGGACGCCCAACGCCGCCGCGCCCGCCCTGTTCGCCCGCCACCTCGCCACCGTGCACGTGCCCAGGCGGTTCTATGTGGACCTGCTGCCGGGCATCCCCACCATCCGGGTGTTCGAGGCCCTGGCCTGTGGCATCCCCCTGGTCTCGGCGCCCTGGCGCGACAGCGAGGAGCTGTTCCGCGACGGCTGGGACTTTCTGTTCGCCGCCGACGAGGCCGCCATGCGCAAGGCGCTCGCGGACTTACGGAATGACGCGGGCCTGCGCGCCTCCCTGGCGGCCCACGGCCTTGAGACGATCCGCGCCCGCCACACCTGCGCCCACCGTGTGGACGAGCTGATGGCGATCCTGGCCACGCTGGAGGTCCTGCCCGCCCCAAGCCTTACGCTCGAACCGGAGACCGTCGCGTGAAGATCGCCTTCTACGGCTCGAGCCTGCTGTCAGCCTACTGGAACGGCGCGGCCACCTACTACCGCGGCCTGCTGCGCGACCTGGCCGGGCGCGGCCACGAGATCACCTTCTACGAGCCCGACGCCTTCGACCGGCAGAGCCACCGCGATCTCGATCCACCCGCCTGGGCCAGGGTGGTGGTCTATGCCGCCACGCCCGAGGCGCTGAAAGCCGTGCTGGCCGAGGCAGGCCAGGCGGACGCGGTGGTCAAGGCCAGTGGCGTCGGCGTGTTCGACGACGCGTTGCTGGAGGGCGTCCTGGCCCAGGCCGCCCCGCACGCGCTCCGCATCTTCTGGGACGTGGACGCCGCCGCGACCCTGGAGGAGATGCGCGCCGCCGGCTCGGACCACCCCGTCCGCCGCGCTCTGCCCAGGCTCGACATGGTGCTGACCTATGGCGGCGGCCGGCCCGTGGTGGACGCCTACCAAGCCATGGGCGCGCGCATGTGCCGCCCGATCTACAACGCGCTGGACTCCACCACCCACCATCCGGTCCCGCCGCAGCCGCGCTTCGCCGCCGACCTGGGCTTCCTGGCCAACCGGCTGCCCGACCGGGAGGCGCGGGTGGAGGCCTTCTTCCTGCGCGCCGCCGAGCTGGCGCCTGGCAGGCGGTTCCTGCTGGGGGGGGAGGGTTGGCGCGACAAGGCCATGCCCGACAACGTGACCGCCATCGGCCACGTGGGCACCGCCGACCACAACGCCTTCAACACCTCGCCGCTCTGCGTCCTGAACGTGGCGCGCGACAGCATGGCGGCCATCGGCTTCTCCCCCGCCACCCGGGTGTTCGAGGCCGCCGGCGCGGGGGGCTGCCTGATCACCGACGCCTGGGAGGGGATCGAGCTGTTCCTGCAGCCGGACGAGGAGGTGCTGGTCGCCCGGGACGGCCGCGACGTCGCCGATCACCTAACCGCCCTGACGCCCGCGCGCGCCCGGGCCATCGGCGAAGCCGCCCGCGCCCGCATCACCGCCGAGCACACCTACGCCCGCCGGGGCGCGGAGGTGGACGCCCTTCTGCTGAGCGAAGCGGCGCACAAGCGCGAGGCGCGGATGGCGTCGTGAAGCTCGTGGTCCTTGGGCTCAGCCTCTCCTCCTCCTGGGGCAACGGCCACGCCACCACCTACCGCGCCCTGCTCAAGGCCTTCGCCGGCCGGGGTCACGGCGTGCTGTTCCTCGAGCGCGACACCCCCTGGTACGCCGCCGCACGCGACCTCTCGGACCCGGGCTATTGCCGGCTAGCCTTCTACGCCGACCTCGCCGGGCTGGAGCGCTGGCGCGGCGAGATCGCGGGGGCGGACGCGGTGATCGTCGGCTCCTACACGCCCGAAGGGGTGGAGGTCGGGCGCCGGGTCCAGGCCTGGGCGCGAGGCGTGGCGGCCTTCTACGACATCGACACGCCGGTCACTCTGGCCAAGCTGGCGCGCGGCGACCACGAATACGTCTCGCCCGAGCTGATCGCGGCTTACGACCTCTACCTGTCGTTCACCGGCGGCCCGACTCTGGACGTGCTGGAGCGGACCTACGGCTCGCCGGCCGCCCGGGCGCTGTACTGCTCGGTGGACGAGACGATATATCGCCCGATCGCCGCCCCCCGGCGCTGGGACCTCAGCTATCTCGGCACCTACAGCCCTGACCGGCAGCCGGTGCTGGAGCGGCTGCTGATCGGCCCGGCTCGAGCCGCCCCCCGCCTGCGCTTCGCGGTCGCCGGCCCGCAATATCCGTCCGACCTCGCCTGGCCCGGCAATGTCGAGCGGATCGAGCACGTGGCGCCGGCCGACCACGCCGCCTTCTACGCCGCCAGCCGCTACACCCTGAACGTCACCCGGAGCGACATGGTCCAGGCCGGCTGGAGCCCCAGCGTGCGCCTGTTCGAGGCCGCCGCCTGTGCGACGCCGGTGATCTCCGACACCTGGGCGGGCCTCGATGCCCTGTTCACGCCCGACCGGGAGATCGTGCTGGCCAAAGACGGCGAGGCCGTCCTGCAGGCGCTGTGCGGCGACCGTGCCGCCCGCGACCGCCTGGCCGCGAACGCCCGTGCCAGGGTGCTCGCCGCCCACACCGCCGCCCATCGCGCCGAAGCGCTCGAAGCTCGCCTGGGCGAGGCGGCCGCCGCGCCGGCGCGACGCAGGCGCACCTTCATCGCCGCCTAACATCGGCGAACGCAAGGTTCAGCGTACGCATCCGGTGAGTACCGCAGCGCGCGGTGTCGGTCGGAGGAGCTGCTCAGGCGGCCTGAGCACGAGCTTCGCGGAGGACTTTACCGGTTCCAGGGTAGGAGTTCGTCGAGCCGTTCCGCGGGGTGGCCGACGATCCATGCGAGCACGTCGGCGAGCCAGGCCTGGGGATCGACGTCGTTCAGCTTGCAGGTGACGATCAGGCTGTACATCTGCGCCGCCCGGTGGCCGCCCCGGTCTGAGCCGCAGAACAGCCATGACTTGCGTCCGAGGGCCAGACCTCTCAGGGGTAACCCTCCGCCGGCGGCCGCCTTCACGAGCACTGACGTGAGGCGATAGCTGCGCAGCTAACAGCGGTGTTAGCTGCGGGGATAGCAGTGCAGCCATGGGTCAGGTGAGCGTGATCACCGGCTTGCAACGCCGGCGGGTCTGGAGTGATAAGCAGAGGCTGGAGCTGGTGTCGGCGGCGTTCAGTCCTGGGGCCCGGGTGGCGGAGGTGGCGCGGCGGGCTGACGTGTGCACGAGCCAGCTCTACCGATGGCGCCGCGAGCTGACGCCGTCGGCGCCGCTGATGGCGTTTCTGCCCGGTGTGGTGACCGAGGACGTCGGGCCAGCGCCGGCCGCCGTGACGGCGCGGGCGGCGATCACCATCGTGATGCCCGGCGGTTCCACGGTGAGCATTGATCCGGACGCATCGCCAGCCTTGGTCAAGGCCACGCTGAGGGCGCTCAGGTGATCAGCGCGCCGGGGGCGGCGCGGATCTGGATCGCCACCGGCCACGCCGACATGCGCAAGGGCATGCCGGGGCTGGCGCTCCTGGTGCAGGAGCACTTCAAGCGTGATCCCTTCGCCGGCGACGTCTTCGTCTTTCGAGGCCGCGGCGGCGCGCTTATCAAGTGCCTCTGGCATGACGGGGTGGGGCTGTCGCTCTACGCCAAGCGACTGGACCGGGGCCGCTTCATCTGGCCGACGGCGAGCGAAGGGGTGATTTCGCTGACGAGGTCGCAGGCGGCGTGCCTTCTGGAAGGCGTGGACTGGCGCAACCCGCAAGCGACCTGGAGGCCTGCGGCGGTCGGCTAAAAGGCTGTGGGTTCTTGCATTTTGGGGCGCCTCAAGCGCGCCGTTTCATGATTCTATCCACCCCATGGACGCCGCAGCGCAGCCATCGCCGGAAGAGATCGCCGCCCTGCGTGCGGCGCTCGCCGTGGCCGAGGCCAGGGGTCTTCAGGGCGAAGCGGAGCTGGCCGTCGCTCGTGCCATGGCGTCGGACGACAAGGCGGTGATCGCCCATCAGAGCCGAAGGCCGGCGAAGCCAACCTTCGGATCGCCAAGCTGGAGCGCCAGCTCTACGGCCAACGCTCCGAGCGCCAAGCCCAGCTGATCGACCAGATGGAGCTGGAGCTCGAAGAGCACGAGGCCAGCGCCAGCGCCGACGAACTCGCCGCCGAGCTGGCGGCGTCCAGGACCACCCGGGTCTCAGGCTTCGTGCGACGCCGCCCAGAGACGCGGACCACCTTCCCCGAGCACCTGCCCAAGGAGCGCGTGGTCGTCGATCCGCCGAGCGCGTGCGAGTGCTGCGGGAGCGTCAGGCTGCGCAAGCTCGGCGAGGACGTCACCCGTACGCTGGAGTCGATCCCGCGCTGCTGGAAGGTGGTGGAGATGGTGCGGGAGAAGTTCACCTGCCGCGACTGCGAGCGGATCAGCCAGGCGCCGGCGCCGTTCCACGTCATCCCGCGCGGATGGGCCGGGCCCAGCCTCCTGGCCATGATCCTCTACGAGAAGTTCGGCGCACACCAGCCGCTGAACCGGCTCTGCGAGCGCTTCGCCCTGGAGGGCGTGCCCATCCCCTTGTCGACCGCCGCCGACGCGGTCGGCGCCGCCTGCCAGGTGCTTCAGCCGGTTCTGAGCGCGCTCGAGCGCCACGTCTTCTCCGCCGCTTGCCTGCACAGCGACGACACGACGGTGAAGGTGCTGGCGGCGGGCAAGACCGACACCGCCCGCTGCTGGGTCTATGTGCTGGACGACGGCCTTTTGGGGGCGCGGGGCCGCCGGCGGCGATGGCCTACTACTCGCGCGATCGCCGAGGCGAGCATCCCGAGCGCCATCTGGCTGGATGGTCCGGCGTGTTCCAGGCTGACGCCTTCACCGGCTATGGCCGCCTCTACGCGCCGGATCGCAAGCCGGGCCGATCCTGGAAGCCGCCTGCTGGGCTTACGCGCCTCGACTACTGTCAAGAAGTCGTCGCAATGGCGTCGTCGCCGTATCGATCGAATTTCGCGGCACTGTCCCAGTCCCCGCGAAGGTCTACCCGGGAGACGCGAAAGCCGCGCTCGACCAAGAAGGACGCAAGTGGACCGGATGCGTCCATCGTGTCGCCCACGCCCAGTGAGCAGACGACGAGCGGTCCCGCCCCCTCGACCTGCACCGCGAGCCGACCACCGTCGGACTTTACGTAGCTAATTATATTAGTTTTCGACCTAATAACATTAGCTTAGATTTCCAGGGGTCGCCTGATCGATCTTGACAAGTGAGTGAGCGATTACTAACTAACACGTCAGGAGAGTTTCCATGCCTCAACGATCGAGACGGCTGCTGGCGACCGATCGCAGGGACGCGATCATAGCGGCCGCGATGCCGGTGTTTGCGCGGCTCGGCCGGGCCGGCGCCACCACCAAGATCATCGCCCAGGCCGCAGATGTGTCCGAGGCGCTGCTCTACAAGCACTTCCCGGCCAAGGACGCGCTCTACGCCCAGCTCGAGCAACATTGCGTCGAGGCCAACGCGGTCGGTACCCGCCTGCTCGACGGTGCGAAGCCATCCACTGCCACGTTGGTCATGGGTGTGGCGGTGCTCGTGCAGGCCGTCTTCCCGGGCATTGGCCCGTCCGAGTCGCACGACGACACGAAGCGCCTCGTGACCGCAAGCCTGCTCGACGATGGGCGGTTCGCCAAAGCGTTCCTTGATCGCAATGTCCGGCCGTGGCTCGACCTGTTCGCGGACTGCCTCGTCGCTGCCCGGGCGGCGGGCGACGTGGAGAAGGGCGCGCACGCCGAGAAGGCGGAGCTGTGGTTCGTCCACCATCTGGCGAACACGCTGCACCTCGTCGGCCTCTCGGGCGGCGACGTCATCGATTACGGCATGAGTCGGGAAGAGCTGACGGCGAGCGCCGTGCTGTTCCTCTTGCGCGGCCTTGGTCTGAAGCAAGCCGCCGTAGACCGTTACTACGATCCCGGCATGCTCAACGGCGTCATCGCTCAGACAATCCGGGGCGAACCATGACCCTCATCAAGACGCTCGGCGTCCCCGTGCAACTTGCCGCTGGCGACAAACTCCGCGCCGTCTTGAGCCACGCGTCCGGCCGCACCGGCCATAAAGCGAGCCGCGTTGATGGAGCACAGACATGTCCGACGCCGAAGCGGCTTCTCCGCCTGCAGAGCGTGATGCGGGCTCGGCGCCCGTCAGCCTCGACTTCTTCGGCGGCCTTTACCGGACCAAGAACCCCGATCGGTTCCAGGCGACGTTCGCCAGGCACCTGGCGTGGGCGACCGAGCAGGAGGCGGCGAGTCGGATATTCCTGACGGGGCCGTCGGCGCCGCAAGACGAGGAGAAGGGAGCTTCGGGTCTTACCGTGTTCCGGGGGGGCTCCCTGGACGAAGCCGATGCTCTCGCTCGGACCGACCCGTTCGTCACCAAAGGCGTGAATAGCGCCCAGGTGCTGCCCTGGAAGGTGGCCGGCGGGTCGTTGAACATCGCGCTGCGGCTGTCGAACAGCGCCATCGTGATCGGCTGAGTCAGTCGTATCCGTAGTCGACAACGGGAGGTCCTGCGCCTCGACGCAACAACGTTTCACTTGGAGATGAAAGATGAAGGCAGCGATCGTCGATCAAGCAGGACAGAAGCCCCGCTATGGCGACTTCCCGGAACCGGAGCCCGCTTCGGACGAGGTGCGCATCAACGTAAAGGCGGCGGCGTTGACCCCGCTGGCCCGTGCGCGCGCGGCGGGCGCCCACTACAGCGCGAGCGGCGCCTTTCCGTTCGTCGCGGGCGTGGACGGCGTCGGCCGGACGGATGACGGCGCGCGAGCCTTTTTCGTGCTGCCCCGCGCGCCCCAGGGCGCGATGGCGGAGCGGGTGACGGTGCCGAACGGGCAATGGGTCCCGTTGCCTGAAAATCTAGACGATCAAACGGCCGCGGCGATCGCCAACGCCGGCACGTCGTCTTGGGCGGCATTGACCGAGCGTGCACGGCTGCGGTCCGGCGAGACGGTGCTGGTGAACGGCGCGACCGGCGCATCCGGACAGCTCGCCGTCCGCATCGCCCGGCATCTCGGCGCGAACCGGGTGATCGCGACGGGCCGCAACCAGCCCGTGCTCGACACGCTCGGCGCCGACGCGGTCGTGCGATTGGATGGGGACGAAGACGCGCTCCGAGCGGCCGTCGCCGAGCACTTCAGCGCCGGGGTGGATGTGGTGCTCGACTACCTGTGGGGGTCGAGCGCGCGAGCGCTGCTGTTGGCGGCGGCAGCCGGCCGCAGGGGCGTGCCGGTGCGCTTTGTGCAGATCGGATCGATAGCCGGCGAGGAGATCGCACTGCCGGCGGGCATCTTGCGCTCATCTGGGATCGAGCTTCTGGGCAGCGGGATAGGCAGCCTCTCGCTCGGGCATATGATGTCCGCGGCCGAGGCCGTGTTCGCCGCCGCAGAAACGGCCGGACTCGCCCTTGATCATCGTGCCGTGCCGTTGGCCGACGTCGCCGCGGCGTGGGGTGAAGGAGATGGCGCGCGCATCCTCTTCACCACGACATAAGATTCTCGGCGCGCCGTGCCTAGCTCCTCGGCCTACTACAAGGAAGGCTCACCGACAATCAACGTCGCGTTGTGCGCCCGACCTCAGGTCGACCCGCGCGATGAGGCAGGAGCGGACGAGCGGACGATTAGCAATCATGGCCCGGAGCACGGCCAGGACCCCGGCCGACTAATGAAGGAAGACGCAGCGTGAGCCTCGTCGACGAAGCGAAGCAAGCGGCGCAAGGCCTCTTGATGGAGGCTTTAGGGAAGCTAGTCCACTCGCCCCCGACAGCTGGGTTCCCGGCGGTGCGCCCGACCCGCTGATCACGCGCAAGCACGGGCTGATCGGGCGGCTGGTGTCACGGCTGGACGGCTTGGGCTGCGCGATGGGAACCTACCCCTATATCCGGATGCCAGGGGCCGAGGCGCGGATCACGCTCAAGGGGCTGGGCGAGACGGTCGCCGCCAAGGTTGAGGTTGCCGGGGCCGAGATGGGTATGGGCACGTCGACCACCACTGCAATAGTCGCGGCGGATCGGCTCGGACTTCCGATCGAGCGGGCCGAAGTCGGCTATGGAGACTCAACCATCCCCGGCGCGATCATGGCGGCAGGTTCGCAGCAGACCGCCGCGATCGGCGGGGCGTGATCGCGGCCCATAACGCGCTGGTCGGTCAGCTGATTAAGCTGGCGGGCAACGCCTCGCCGCTCGCCGGCCTGGCGCCGAATGACGGCGGCGCGGAGGCCGGCGACTTGGTCAGCCGCGCCGATCCGTCCCGGCGCGAGAGTTACGCCTCGATCCTCTCGCGGGCGCAGCGGGACAGCGTGACCGTGCCCGAGGCGGGATCGCAGCCGCTCGAGATGATGCACTGGTCCATGCGCTCCTACAGCGCGCTGTTCTGCGAGGTCGGGGTCAACGCGGTCACCGGCGAGGTGCGGGTCCGCCGCTTCCTGGGCGCGTTCGACTGCGGCCGCATCCTCAATCCGAAGACCGCCGCGAGCCAGTTTCGCGGCGGCATCATCATGGGTGGGCATGGCGCTGATGGAGGAGACGCAGTTCGACGAACGCAACGGCCGGATCATGAACGCCAGCCTCGCCGAGTACCACGTGCCGGTGCATCTGGACGTGCCCGAGATCGACGTCATATGGACCGACATCGCCGATCCTCATGCGCCGATGGGCGCGCATGGCGTCGGTGAGATCGGCATCACCGGCGTCGCCGCTGCAGTCGCGAACGCGAGGGTCCGCTGCGCCGCAAGGCGAGCCTGACGCTGCCGCTCCTAGGGCTGTCGCTGGCCAAGATCATGTGGGCCGCTGGGAAGGACCGCTTCTGTAACGGGCACTTCCGAGTCAATCCCTGGAGCTTAATCTCT
>CAXUEN010000062.1:0-9556 GCA_964249945.1 uncultured Caulobacteraceae bacterium
ACCGCCGTCGGCCGCAGCGGCCTGGCCACCGGCGCCATGGCGCTCGCCGTCTCCCGCCTGCCCGCCGGCGGCGGCCTCGGCGAGCTGGTGGCCAAGGCGTTGGTCGGCGGCCTCGTCTACGCCCTAGCCGCCCTGTCGCTCGACGCCGGTCAGGCCCGGAGCCACGCCGCGCGCGCCCTGGGCGCCCTGCGGGTGAGGGCGGTAGCGCGGGGGGTGGCGGCATGACGGCCGCCGCAAGCGCCCGGGTGATCGACAACGCACCGCGCGCGCAAGCGGAGCCGCGCCTGTCGGTGGTGACCCCCTTCTATCGCGACGACCCTCGCCCGCTGCTGGCGGCCCTGGACCGCGAGGCCGCCGCCGTAGGCTGTGAGGTCGAGCTGGTGCTGCTGGACGACGCCGGCGGCGACCCGGCCCTGTCCCACGCGGTGGCGGAGGCGGCCATGGCCATGGCCCTGCCCACGCGCGTGGTCCAGCTCGCCGCCAACGCCGGCCGGGCGCGCGGCCGCAACCAGCTGATGGCGCACAGCCGGGGCCGCCACCTGCTGTTCATGGACAGCGACATGCTGCCGGACCGCCCCGACTTCCTGGCCGCCTACCTGGCCCTGATCGGGAGGGAAGACCCCGCGGTCACCGTCGGCGGCTTCTCCTTGGACCAGGCGGAGGCGCGGCCCGAGCACGCCCTGCACCGCGCGCTGGCGCTCCGCGGCGACTGCCTGCCCGCCGCGGTCCGCAACCGGATGCCGGAGAAGTACGTCTGGACCTCCAACCTGCTGGTCCGGCGCGACGTCTTCGCCGCCGAGCGCTTCGACGAGGCCTTCCAGGGCTGGGGCTGGGAGGACACCGAGTGGGGCGTGCGCGTCGCCGCCCGCTATGGCGTGCGCCACATCGACAACCAGGCCACCCACCTCGGCCTCGACACCGCCGCCAGCCTGGCCGCCAAGTACGAGCAGTCGCCGCCGAACTTCGCGCGCATGCTCGCCCGCCACGCCGAGGTGGTGCGCCGCTTCCCCAGCTATCGCCTGGCGCGCCTGCTGAAGGCCGTGCCAGGCCGCCGAGCCTGGCGGCCGCTGCTCAGGCGCGTGGCCCTGGCGGAGCAGGCCCCCCTCCCCTCCCGGATCGCGGCCATGAAGCTCTACCGCGCGGCCCTTTATGCGGACGTAGTCTGATGGACGACGGACTCTACCACGCCGACCCCTCGCTGAAGGGCAAGCTGCGCCGCCGGGTGGTGCGGCTGCAGCACCGTAGGCCCGCTGGGCCGCGCCTGGGCGCGCCGCTGATCTCCTTCGCCTTCGACGACGCGCCGGTCTCGGCCTTCACCACCGGCGCCCGCGTGCTGGAGCGGCACGGCGCCCGCGGCACCTATTTCGTCTGCGCCGGGACAGTGGGGCAGGCCAGCCCCGTCGGCCGGCTCGGCGACCGGGCCGACATCCTGCACGCCCAGGCCACCGGCCACGAGATCGCCTGCCATACCTTCTCGCACCTGGACTGCGGCCGCGCGGACCGCGCGACGGCGACGGGCGATGTGACGCGCAACGG
This sequence comes from uncultured Caulobacteraceae bacterium, assembly GCA_964249945.1. Lineage (GTDB taxonomy): Bacteria > Pseudomonadota > Alphaproteobacteria > Caulobacterales > Caulobacteraceae > CAHJWH01. The sequence continues at coordinate 1,537 of CAXUEN010000062.1, forward strand.
CGCGACCCTGGAGGCCTGGGGCGTCGCGCCACCCCGGACCTTCGCCTACCCGTATGGAGACGTGGGCGCCCGCGCGAAGGGCATGCTGGCCGACCGCTTCACCCTGGCCCGCGCGCTCCATCCGGGCGTGATCGAGGGCGGGACCGACCTCGCCCAGGCCCCCGCCGTCGGGGTGGAGGGCGAGGACGGCGAGGCCGGAGCCCTGCAATGGATGGAGCAGTGCGTCCGCCGCAAGGCCTGGCTGATCCTGTTCACCCACGGGGTCGAGGACGAGGCGCCCCCCTACGGCTGCACCACCGCCGCCTTCGAGCACCTCGTCGCGCAGGCGGTGGCCCGGGACTTCGAAATCGTCACCGTGGCCGAAGGTGCGCGCCGGATGGGGATGGCCGCATGAACGACGTGGATGTGCTGATCCCCACCCTGCGCCGACCGGACAGCCTCACCCGGGCCTTGCGCTCGGTGTTCGCCCAGGATCGCCTGGCCGAGCGGGTCGCCCGCATCGTGGTGGTGGACAACTCGCCCGAGGCCTCGGCCGCCGGCGCGGTGGAGGCGCTGCGCCCCGCCTGCCCGGCCCCGCTAGTCTATGTCCATGCGCCGAGGCCCGGCGTCGCCACCGCGCGCAATGCGGGGCTCGCAGCCAGCGCTGCGCCCCTGGTCGCCTTCCTCGACGACGATGAGGAGGCGCCCCCCGCCTGGCTGGAGCGCCTGCGCACCTCCCACCTGGCGCTGGGCTCGGCGGTCACCTTCGGTCCGGTGCGCGGCGTCGCCACCGGCGCGCCCCCTTCGCTCCGCCCGTATCTGAACCGCTTCTTCTCGCGCCTGGGGCCTGAGACCGACCAGTTGATCGAGGTGGAGTTCGGCTGCGGCAACGCGATGATGACGCGCGCAACCGCCCTGGCCGGCTCGGAACCCTTCGACGCCCGTTCCGACCTCACCGGCGGCGAGGACGATCGCCTGTTCGCCCGGCTGCGAGGGCAAGGCGCCCGATTCGGCTGGGCGGCGGACGCCTGGGTCTACGAGCACGCGCCGCCCCACCGCGCCCGGGTCGGCTACGCTCTCAAGCGCGCCTTTTGCTACGGCCAAAGCCCGAGCCAGACTGCAGCCAGGGCTCGCGACTGGGGCCGCCTGATCCTGAACATGGCCATCGGCGCCGGGCAGGCCAGCATCTACGGCGCTACGGCCTGCGGGTGCCTGCTTATCGGTCGGCGCAGCGTCGCGGTGACCTTCCTGGACCGCGCCGTGCGCGGCCTTGGCAAGGTGCTCTGGCTGTTCGAGGTCCGACTTTACGGAGTGGCGGCGAGCCCGACGGCCGTCGCTTCAAGCTTTCCACCGCTCGTCTTCTTTGAGACGGCCTCTCGTCAAGAGCCCTCCTCAGCATGACCAAGGTTTGTATGACCCACCCCGCCGGTCATCCTGAGGAGCCTCCGCATCGGCGCCTCGTAGGACGCGGACCGCCTACCTACCCGCCAGCCCCACCTTATCGCGCAAGGCGTCGATGCGCTTGGAGGCCTCGGCCTTGGTGATGCCCTCCTCGAAGGCGTCCGGGTCGTGGGCCTGCTCCGACAGGGTCTTTAGATAGGAGGCCTGGGCGCCCGTCATCGGCTCGCCGCCGGTGGTCCAGTCGTCGGGGTTCTTCTCGGTGTTGGAGCCGAGATCGGGCTCGCTCTTGGGATTGTGGTCGGCGTGCGGATCGGCCATGGACTGCCTGCGTGCGTGGATGAGATGTTGCCGGAATGTTCCAGCACGCCCGGGGTTCCCAATGAGCGTGAACGCGCCGGTCGCTCTCTCCGCCGACGGCTTCGTCGACGTGGCGATAATCGGGGCGGGGGCGGCAGGGGTCGGCGCGGCCCGGCGGCTGGCCGACAGTCCGCTTTCGGTCGTGGTGCTGGAGGCCAAGGACCGGGCGGGCGGTCGCGCTCACACCCTGACCGGCCGATCGGGCGCAGGCATCGACCTGGGCTGCGGCTGGATGCACTCCGCCGACCGGAACCCCTGGGTGGCCCTCGCGGAGGCGGACGGCTTTCAGATCGACCGCTCCCGCCCGAGTTGGGAGCGCCGGCTGACCGGCGTCAACATGTCCGACGCGGAAGCCCGCGCCTTCGGCCGAGCCTTCGAGGCCTTCGAGGCGAAGCTGGAAGCCGCCGCACGGGAGCCGGACCGGCCGGCGGCGGAGCTGTTAGACGCGGAGACCGCGCGTTGGCGGCCGATGCTCGAAGCCTTCTCCAGCTACTACAACGGGGCGATGTTCCGCGACATCTCGGTGCACGACTACGCCGCCTACCAGCCCACCGACGAGAACTGGCGGGTGGTGCGGGGCTATGGCGCGCTGGTCGCCCACACCGCGGAGACCCTGCCCATCGTGTTCGAGGCGCCGGTGACGCGCATCGACCGCACCGGCCCCACGCTCCGCCTGACCACCCCCGGGGGCGAGGTGCAGGCGCGCGCGGCGATCGTGGCGGTCCCGACCACAGTGTTGGCCGAGAACCGGCTGGCCTTCGATCCCGCCCTGCCCGACCATGCAGCGGCGGCGGACGCCCTGCCGCTCGGCCACGTGGACAAGTGCTTCCTGGCCCTGGGCGAGCCAAGCGCCCTGCCGGTGGAGATGATGGTCGCTGGCCGCACCACCACCGCCGACACCGGCAGCTACACCCTGCAGCCCTTCGGCCGGCCAATGATCGAGGGCTTCTTCGGCGGCGATCTGGCCAAGGCGCTAGAGGCCGAAGCGCCGGGCGCGGTCTCGGCCTTCGCCATCGATGAACTCGCCGCCCTGTTCGGCTCGGGCCTACGACGAGCGCTGCGCCCAATCGCCGAGAGCCGCTGGGGCGCCGATCCCCACATCCGCGGCGCCTACTCCCACGCCCGGCCGGGTCAGGCGGCCGCCCGCGCCGCGCTCCGCCTGCCCGTTGAGGATCGCATCTTCTTCGCAGGCGAAGCCTGCTCGCCCCACGCCTTCTCCACCTGCCACGGGGCCTATGAGACGGGCGTGGAGGCGGCGGAGGCGGTCCTCGATCTACGCCTTGCTGGACACGCCTAGACGCTCACCTGAGCGCCGAGCTCCACCACCCGGCCGGCGGGGATCTTGAAGAACTCCGTTGGATTGGAGCCGTTCTTCAGCAGGAAGATGAACAACTTGTCCTGCCAGAGCGGCATGGCCGTCTGGGCCGCCGGCACCACCGAGCGCCTCCCAAGAAAGAAGGACGTCGCCATGATGTCGAACTTCAGCCCTTGCTTGCGGCACAGTCCCAGGGCCTTGGGCACGTTGGGCGTCTCCATGAAGCCGTAGTGGATCACGAGCCTTCGGAAATCAGCGTTAAAGGCGGAAATCTCCACCCGGTCGGCCTCCGCCACCCGCGGCGTCTCGGCGATGCGGACGGTGGCGATGACGTTCTTCTCGTGCAGCACCTTGTTGTGCTTCAGGTTGTGCATCAGCGCCACGGGCGCGGTGTCGGGGTCCGAGGTCAGGAAGATGGCCGTACCCGGCACCCGGTGGGGCTGGCGCGCGCGCAGCATCTCGATCAGCTCGGTGACGGGGACCGACTCGCGGCGGGTCTTGTCGGTCAGCACCTGGCTTCCGCGCACCCAGGTGTACATGACTATGAACAGGCAGATGCCCAGGCTCAGCGGCAGCCAGCCGCCCGAGGCGACCTTCAGCCCGTTGGCGGCGAGGAACACCACGTCGAGCGTGATCAACGGCGTACAGAGCAGCGCCGCCCGCCAGAGCGGCCACTTCCACATCCGCCGCACCACGATGTAAGCCAAGATGGTGGTGGTCAGCATGGTCCCGGTCACCGCCAGCCCATAGGCATCGGCCAGGTTGTCGGCCGTCTGGAAGGCGGCCACCAGAACCAGCACGCCGATCATCAGGAAGCGGTTCACCTGGGGCATGTAGATCTGGCCCGACTGGGTCTCAGAGGTGCGGGTCACCGTCATGCGCGGCAGGATGCCGAGCAGGATGGCCTGCTGGCTCAGCGAGTAGGCGCCCGAGATCACCGCCTGGCTGGCGATGACCGAGGCCGCCACCGCCAGCACCACCAGGGGCGCCCGCAGCAGAGGCGGAGCCATGACGAAGAACCAGTCGGCGTTGACGAAGGCGTGGTGGTGCGCCCGCGCGAAGCGCAGCGCCTTCAGCGCGCAAGCCCCCTGTCCGAAATAGTTCAGCGCCAGCGCCGGCAGGGCGAAGAACAGCCAGGAGGACTGGATCGGCCAGCGCCCGAAATGGCCCATGTCGGCATAGAGCGCCTCGGCGCCCGTCACCGTCAGGAAGATCGAGCCCAGCACCAGGAACCCCACCAGCCCGTGGCGGACCAGGAAGATCACGCCATAGTGCGGGCTGATCGCCGCCAGGATTCCCGGCGCATCGGCGATGTGGGTGACGCCGAGCGCGGCTATGGTCACGAACCAGACCAGCATGATGGGGCCGAAGAAGGTCGCCAGCCGCGCGGTGCCCCGCGCCTGGATTATGAAGAAGCCCACCAGCAGGATGAAGGAGACGATGGTGATCTCCTTGGCGCTGACGATGCCGTGCAGCGCCGGCACGTCGTTCATGCCCTGGAAGGCCCCCAGCACCGACATGGCCGGGGTGATGATGGCGTCTCCGTAGAACAAGGCAGCCCCGATCAGCCCCAGGATGAATATGGCCCGGGTCCGCCGCCCGAGCGCCCGCTGCGCCAGGGCCATCAGCGACAGCACGCCCCCCTCGCCCTTGTTGTCGGCGCGCATGACGAAGATGACGTACTTGACCGTCACCACCAGAAGCAGCGCCCATAGCGCCAGCGACACGACGCCGAGCACCGCGTTCTCGCGCAACTGGTCGCGCGACGCTTGGGTCATGGCGACCTGAAAGGCGTAGAGCGGGCTGGTGCCGATGTCGCCGAACACCACGCCCAGCGACCCGACCGCCAGCGCCCAGTACCCATGCCCTTTGTTGATATGCGGGTGCGCGGTGTCGCTGCCGACAGCCGGAATCGAAGAGGGGGAGGACGGCTCTGCCGCGCGGAGGGCGTGCGTGTCGGCAGGCCCGCCGCGCAGCGGGTCCACTGCGTCGACGCTTCCGGCCTGCAAAGCCATCAAGCTCCTCCGGACGGCGCGCTGGCGCGCACGGCCCTAAATACGCCGCATGACCGGCGGCGCGTGGCGATACTCCAAAGCCACGACCGGTTCAACGTCTCGCGCGAAAGCTGCGGACCCTGCGCCTGCCAAGCCGGTCAGCTCTGCGGACGTTCCCGTCCGGCAGGCGGCGCAGTGACCTGGTCGAAGGTGCGCTGCTGGTCGGGCGACAACTGGCCGTAGAAGGCCCGCGTGGCGTCCGCACTGCGCTGGAAGACGTCCATCTGCAGCTGCAGAGCCATCGCGATCCTGTCCAGCCTGGCCGGCGTGGAGAGGGCGGCCAGCCCCTGGTGGGAAGCCCGGATCTGGTTGATCTGGGCAGGACTGGGCTGGATGCCGGCCCTGTACTGGGCGTAGGCGCCCTGCTGATCCGGGCGCAAGCGGAGCACCGAGGACAGGTCCGGCTGCTGGACCTGTCCGCCCGACCCGCCGGGCCCCTGCGGCTGTGCGGTGGCGGCCGTCGCGGTCAGCGCGCCGACGGCGGCGATGACGGTGAAGAGGCGGGTGGTCGGGCTCAAGCTGGCGGTCTCCGGAAGTCTGAAGCGTCCTCGGGACCAAAGCGTAACGGGCGGCCCGCCGGTTCCCCCTTAAATAGATCGTGCGACCGCGCTACTTAACGGCTGAGCCGCAAGGGCCACGATGTCCGACAGCCAACGATTTCCCGTCGCCGCCCACGCGCTCTGTTTCCTGGCGCACAGCGGCGCGTTCGGGCCGCAGGCCGCGGTGTCGAGCGCGGAGCTGGCCGCCTCCATGCCGACCAATCCGGTGGTGGTGCGCCGGGTGACGGCCATGCTGGCCCGGGCCGGCCTGATCGCCACCCGGGCCGGCGCCTCCGGCGGCGCCTGGCTGCTGGGCCGGCCCGAGTCGATCCGGCTGGACCAGGTGCTGCGGGCGGTAGGCGGCTGCGCCAACTTCGGCTGCCCGCCGCCGGGCGTGAAGGGCTGCCCGGTAGGCGAGCGCATCCCCGACGCGGTGCGCAGCGCCATCAGGGCCGCCGACGCCGCCGCTCTGGAACGGCTCTCGCGCATCACTGTCGCCGACCTGCTGCACCACGCCGAACACCCGTCCAGACCCGCTGTTCCCCTACAAGTCGTCGAGGCCTGATGCTGCTCGCCAAGTCCACCTGGCCCGAGATCGAAGCCTTTCTGCAGCGCTCGCGCACCGTAGTGGTGCCCGTCGGCTCCAACGAGCAGCATGGGCCCACGGGGCTGCTCGGCACCGACTGGATGTGCCCGGAGATCATCGCCCATCACGCCTCCGCCGCCGGAGGGGAGCTGCTGGTGGGGCCGACCTTCGCGGTGGGCATGGCCCAGCACCACCTGGGCTTCCCGGGCACGATCTCGCTGCGCCCATCCACCATGATCGCGGCGCTGCGCGACTGGACCCTGTCCCTGGCCGCCCACGGCTTCGAGCGCATCTATTACCTGAACGGCCACGGCGGGAACGTCGCCACGATCGAGGCCGCCTTCTCGGAGATCTACGCCGAGGCGAGCTATGCCGGCCGCTCGCGGGGCTTCTCGATGAAGCTGCGCAACTGGTGGGACCTGCCGGGGGTCCTTCGCCTCTGTTCCAAGCTGTTCCCCGAGGGCCACGGCAGCCACGCCACCCCCTCCGAGATCGCGGTGACCCAGTTCGGCTACCCGGACGCCATCAAGGCGGCGACCTACGCCCCGCGAATCGCCGCCACCGGGCCGATCCGCGAGGCGGCCGACTTCCGCGCCCGCTACCCCGACGGCCGCATGGGTTCCGACCCCGCCCAGGCCAGCCCCGACAAGGGCCGCGAGATCGTCGAACTGGCCTCCAAGGCCCTGCTGGACGAGGTCGCGGGGTTCCGCTCGGAACCTATGTTACCCGCCTGATCCCTTGGGGTTGAACGGATCGTGTCCGCTCCCTTGGCAACCCGGCGCCGAGGGTCTAAGGCCTGAAATCGTAACACCGCGCGCCCCGGGCTCCACGTCCCCGGACCTCGTCGCGCGACGACCCATCATCGGAGCTGATCGGCTGTGAGAGACAAGACTGCGGCGGGCAGGGGCGCATCTTCGTTCACGCCCTCACGCCTCCGGCTGGACGCCCTGGCGTTCGGGGCGACCAGCCTGCTGACGGGCTCGGCGGCTCGCGCGACCGACCTGCTGGGCCAGCCGACGCCCGGTGGCTTCGACATGCAGCCCGCCGGCGACCAGCTGAAGCGCTCGGTCATCTTCTTCCACAACGACATCCTGATGCCGATCATCACGGCCATCTGCGTGTTCGTACTGTTCCTGCTGATCTATGTCTGCGTGAGGTTTCGCAAGGAGAAAAACCCTACGCCGTCGAACTTCACCCACAATACGACAGTCGAGATCGCCTGGACCGCCGCGCCGGTGCTGATCCTGATGTTCATCGCCATCTTCTCGTTCCGGCTGCTCTACGCCTACCACGACATGCCCAGGCCCGACATGACGGTGAAGGTGACCGGCAACCAGTGGTACTGGAATTACGCTTATCCAGACCACGGCGCGTTCACATTTGACTCGCTCATCCTGCCCGAGGCCAAGGCGAACGCTATCGGCAAGCCTTATCGGCTGGGCGTGGACAACCCGCTCGTGGTGCCGGTGGGCAAGGTGGTGCGGGTGCTGGTCACCGGCGCCGACGTGATCCACGACTTCGCCCTGCCCGCCTTCGGCTTGAAGACCGACGCCATCCCCGGCAAGGTGAATGAGACCTGGTTCAAGGCCGACAAGACCGGCGTCTACTACGGCCAGTGCTCGGAACTCTGCGGCGTGGACCACGCCTTCATGCCCATCGAGATCGACGTCGTGGATCAGCCCAAGTTCAACGCCTGGGTGCTTGGCCACGGCGGCAAGCTGAACGCCAAGGTGCTGGGCGGCGGCGGCGGCGCGGCCCCCGCCGAGGGCCCGGCCTCGGCCGGCACGAC
>CAXUEN010000063.1:0-9522 GCA_964249945.1 uncultured Caulobacteraceae bacterium
GGCGCAGCGACTTCGGCGTCATGAAGCTGGTGCCCGTGGTCGGCGACGAGGTGACGCTCCGCCTCAGCGGCGCCTTCACCAAAACCACCTGACGGCGAATGGGTGGGCGGCCCACGCGCCCGTCCGCCCACGGTGCTGCAGGGGTCAGGTGACGAGGGCTCCTGATCATTTCTGCGTATCGATGTCGTAGAGGCGTGGCGCCGACCTCCGGCGAGTTGCGGGAGGATCGCCACGCCCGTCGATCAGAAGTCGCGTCATGACCTCCTCTCCCCTTCGGCGCCGGCTTTTCGCCCTTGCGCCCGTCCTGCTGGCCGGCCTGGCCGCCCTCGGCGTCGAGGTGGTGCGTGTCCAAGGTCAGGCGGCGGTGCTCCGGAGCGACCCAGAGGCCATCCTGACCACGCCCGCGCTTCGTCGTACGGCGGTCGCCCGCGGCGCGGCCGTCTACCGGCGCTCCTGCTCCAGCTGCCACGGCGCGGACGGCAGGGGCGACCACGGAGGCGGCGTCCCCGACTTCACAGACGGCACGCACCTCTATGGCCAGGGTCGGGTGGCGGAGATCGAGGAGATCGTCCGCCACGGAATCCGCGCCGACGACAAGCAGGGCTTCGATCTCGCCTCCATGCCGGCCTTCGGCACGCCCCACCCTTACAAGGCCGAGCCACTGCCTTCGCTTACGCCCGGGCAGATCGAGGATCTCACCCAGTACCTGCTCGCCTTCACCGGGCGCGCCACCAGCCCGCAGGCCGCACAGCGGGGCGGCGCGCTCTACCGGGACTATGGCGGGTGCTACGACTGCCACGGCTACAACGGCGAGGGCGACGACGCCATCGGCGCGCCCGCCCTGACCGACGACGTCTGGTTGTATGGCCACGGCGCCCACGACGACATCTACCGCACGCTGACGCATGGGCGCGCGGGGATCAGCCCGGCCTTCGGCCGCATCCTGAACACCGCCCAGCTGCGCGATGTGGCCGTCTACGTCGCCTCGCTCGAACCCTCCAACGCCAAGCCCGCAGGACCCCGATGAACGACGCGGCTGTCGAGGATCGTCTTGACCTCGCAGGCGGGACGGCCGACGCCGGAGTGGCGGTGGGTCACCCGACCCTGTGGAACCCCCGCCAGCCGAACGCCCGCCGCTCGCTCCTGCTCTGCGGGATCGGCGCGCTCACAGGCCTGCTGATCGCGGGCTTCGGCCTCTTCACCGCCCAGGGCACGCGCACCTTCGTGGTCCCGCCGGAGGACGCCGCCACGGTGAACGGCGTGCCGATCCTGCGCGCCGACGTCATCGGCCAGCTCCGGGCGCTGGACGACGTCTCGCTCAGCGAGGCCACGCCCGCCCAGAAGCACAAGGTGCTCGACGACATGGTCCGCGAGGAACTCTACGTCCAACGCGGCGTGGAGCTCGGCGCCCCCACCGACGACATCGACGTGCGCCAGGCTCTGGTCGCCGGCACCGAGGCGGTGGTCGCCCAGGATGCGCTGACCTCCCGCCCAAGCGAGGCTGACCTGCACGCCTGGTACGACGCCCACCAGGACACTTATGCCGGCGAAGGCCAGATGACGGTGGAGGATTTCCGCCTGCCGCCGGCGCAGGCGACCGGCGCCGACAAGATCATCGCGGCGCTGCGGAGCGGCTCCACCCCTGAGTCGCTGCAGCTCAAGAGCTTCGAGCGCATGACCGACGACCCGCAGTTCTACTTCGCGGCCAAGATCCACCTCGGCGATCTACTCTTCGCCGTCGCCCGCAAGCTGAAGGACGGCGAGGTCTCCGGCCCCGTCGTCCAGCCGGACGGCGTGCACATCCTCCTGATGCAGCACAATCAGCTTCCGCTGCCGACGAGCTACGCCGACGCGCAAGACCGGGTGCTGCATGACTTCCTGGCCGCCAAGGTGGCCCGGCTGCAGGCCGGCAACGAACGCTTCCTGCGCCGGCGCGCCGACATCAAGATCGCCGGCGACTTCAAGTGAGGCGCGTCCTCCTCTTCATCGCCGCCCTCTTCGCCGTCTTCCATGCCGCTGCGGCGAACGCCCATACGCGAAGCGAGTCGCATTCGAGCTGGCTGGTCGATGGCGCGACGGTGCACCTGACCTTCTCCGTCTCCGACGTCGAGGCGGCGCGCATCACCAAGGGGCGGGCGCCCGACGACCGGGCGCTGATCGCCTACCTGAACGCCCGCGAAGGCGTGACCGCCGGCGGGACGCCCTGCCCCCGCGCCGCGCCGCCGCACGCCATCGCCGCCGCGCCGGGCTACCGCCGCATCGAGTTCCTCTACGAGTGCCCCACCACCCGGAAGATGGTGCTGCACAACGCTGCCTTCTTCGACCTCGTGCCGAGCCACTTCAACCTGGCCCAGATCCAGACGGCCAAGGGCGACTATGTGCAGGACGTCCTGACCGCTGGCGACCACGACGTCGACATGACAGCCCAGAGCGGCGGGGAGCTGGCCCAGGCGGGGTTCCTGACGTTCATGCGGATGGGCGTGATGCACATCTTCACGGGCGTCGACCACATGTCCTTCCTGCTGGGACTGGTGCTGATCTCCCGGCGCTTCCGCGACCTGACTTTCGTCATCACCGGCTTCACGCTCGGCCACAGCCTGACGCTGGCCTTGGCCTTCACCGGCGTCATCCGCCCGCATGCGGAGTTCATCGACGCCCTGGTGGCGCTGACCATCGCCCTGATCGGCATCGAGAACATCTCTGTGGCCACCCGTCGCCCGGGCCTGCTGGCGCTCTGGACCGCGGGCACCCTCTTCCTGATGACGGCGATGCGGCTGATGGGCGTGGGCCTGCTGCCGCCGCTGCTGCTGTTCGGCGCGGGTCTGTTCGCGTCCAACTACCTGATGGTCTCCGGTCACATCCGCGACGCCGCACGGCTGCGCCTGGTGGTCACCCTGGTGTTCGGCCTGATCCACGGCTTCGGCTTCGCCGCCGACCTCCTGAGCGAACCGCTCCCGCCAAACCGCCTGGCGGAGCTGCTGATCGGCTTCAACCTGGGGGTGGAGGTCGGCCAGCTGACCATAGTGGTGCTGCTGACCGCCTCGGTCTTCCTTCTCGCCAAGCTTAAGCTCAGCCTGCCCCGGCCCATCGTGGTGGATGTGACCGCCGCCTCCCTCGTGGGGATCGGGGTCTACTGGTTCGTGGGCCGCAGCTTCGCTTGACGGCCACAAGCCGGACCTTATGGACTTGTGCACCCGGGGCGCGAGCGGGATTGAGGGGCGCTCCGGTCCGTCGCGTACAGGAACGACGGCTCAGCCAAGCTTCGGGGTGCAACCATGGGCGACCGACTTGACGACCTCCTTGGCGAATTGGCCTCCGGGGTGAGCTTAGACGCGCCGGAGGGCGTCGAAGCCGCGGTCTGGCGGCGCGTCGACGCCCGCAAGGCCGGTCACGACCAGCTCAGGTCCGGGGTCGCGCTACAATGCGCCATCGGCGCCTGCGCCCTGCTGATGGGCTTCTCCTACCAGGCCTATCAGCGCGGGGCGGGCTTGGCTGCGCCGCGCGACCCGCAGCCGTCCCTGAGGCTCCTGGACGGCAGCACGGTGGCGGAGGCGGGGACCTTCCAGGTCCTGCGGTGAGGCCGCTCCTCACCCGCTCGCTCCTGACCGCGGCGATCGCCTTCTGCTGCGGGCTGCTCGGCGCCAGCCTGGCCGGCCACATGCCCCCGGGGCTCGTGCCGCCGTCTCGTCCAAACCCCGACTACCGCCTGGTCCAGTTCCGCGAGCGGGTGGACCGCATGCTTTCCGAGGAGATGCGTCTCTCTGCCCAGCAGAAGCAGAGGGTGGAGCTGATCGACCACAACTATACGCTCGACTACAACCTAGCGCTCGCAGACCTGCATGCCTCCAACTCGGAGCTGGCCGCAGCGCTCGCCAACGACATGTCGCTGAACGACGACGCCAAGACGGCGATCAAGGAAATCCAGCTCAACGTCGGCCAGATGCAGACCTCCACGGTCAACTACATCGTCGACATCCGAAACGTCCTGACGCCGGACCAGCAGAAGATCTTCGACGGCCGCATCATCGCCGACATCATGTAGATGAGCGGGACCGGCGGCGATCCTGGCGACGCCGAGCTGACCCGCCTGAGCCTGGCGGGCGACCGCTCCGCCTTCTCGCATCTGATGGGCCGGCACAAGGGCTCGATCCACGGCTATATCCGCCGCTACGTCCGCGATCCCGACGATGCCGCGGACGTGCTGCAGGAGACCTTCGTCTCCGCCTGGCGGGCCTTATCGAGCTACGATCCGGGGCGACCCTTCGACGTCTGGCTCCGCCGGATCGCGCTGAACAAGTGCCGCGACCACGGCCGCCGCGCGAGCGTGCGGAGCGTCATCTCCAGCCTCTTCGACGGCGTTGGGCGCAGGGTGGAAAACACGCCCGACCCGGGCGCAGGCGGCGAGGCCGGCCTGATCGCCCGTGAAGACGTCCGGGCGCTGGAGGCGGCGCTGGCCGCTTTGCCCCACGGCCTGCGCGATCCCCTGGTGCTCACCGTCCTGGAAGGCCTGTCGCAGGCCCAGGCGGGTGCGGTGCTCGGCCTTAGCGCCAAGGCGGTGGAGGTGCGCGTCTACCGCGCCCGCGCCAAGCTCGCGGCGATGATGAAGCGGTAGGGTGACGCCTCCGTGGTCAGAACTTCATGAAGCCCGGCTCGACCTCGATGTCCTTGGACGCGCCGTTATTCTCGAAGCAGGACTGATCGTCCAGGAGTCCCCACTTCCGCTCGGTCATGTCTTCCCAGATGTTGGTCAGGATGACCGGCTGGGTGAAGGCGTCCTCGTACTAGAGCGTGGTGTGGGTGTGCAGGATGTTGGGCGCGGCCCTCTGCACGCTCCGCTTGATATGCAGGTTCGGTCCGTGCGGGTCGCGCTGCCTGTCCAGGATCGTGGTCCCGTTGATGCCGGCGGTGTCCACGTAGAGCGCTTCGCCGGTCCAGTAGCCGATGGAATGGCCGTTGTAGCTGGGCTTGAGATCCGTGGCGCGCTACGGGCGATCGTAGCGGTTCAGGCCAAAACTTTATCCCCTTCTTGCGCGATGTTGAACACCGCCTCCGCCGTTCCGTGCATGATCCTGCCCATCGCCTCAGGCTCCAGCGCGGCGGAGCGGATGAAGCCTACCGCGTCCTCGGTCTGCTCGAAGGGGTAGTCGATGGCGAACATGATCCGCTCGGGGCCGAACATCTTCAGCGCGAACTCCAGTGGCGCCTGCGTGTTCATGCCGCTGGTGGTGATGTGGAAGTTGGTGCGAAAGTATTCGCTGGGCAGCCGGTCCAGCTTTCGCATGCCAAGCGGCTCCAGGCCGCCCCGGCGCAAGATATTGGCGTAGCGGTTGTCCAGCCGGTCGAGCCAGAACGGCAGGCCCTCGCCGAGGTGCCCGAGCACGACCTTCAGCCCGGGGAAGCGGTCGAACACCCCAGCCATAATCATGCGCACCACGTGGAGCGAGCACTCTGCCCCGAATCCCCAGAGCGCGCCCATCATGCCGTAGTCGGAGTAGGGCCCGACCATGGCGGGCGCGGGGAAATTGGGGTGGATGTAGAGCGGCGCGTCATGGGCCACGAGCGCCTCCAGCACCGGCGAGAACTTCTCGTCGTCAAGGAATTCGCCCTGGGTGTGGGAGTTGATGATCACGCCGCTGAGCTTCAGCTCGGTCATGATGCGCTTCACCTCGCGCGCGGCGCGCTCAGGGCCCTGCGGGGCCACTGCGCCCAGGCCCGCGAAGCGGGTCGGTTGCGCCTTGACGATCTTGGCCAGCTCGTCGTTGGCGCGCTCGGCCATGTCGCCGCCGAGCTGCGGAGCGAAGGCCTGCACCCCCGGCGCGGTGATGCCGAGCAGGTGCATGTCCACGCCGAAGCGGTCCATCTCGGCCAGGCGCACGTCCATGTCGGACAGCCGGTCCACCAGCGGTCCCTTGTAGTACATCTTCAGGTAGCGGGTCTCGGCCGTGTCCAGCGTCTCGGCCAGCTTCAGGTACTCTTCGAAGTATTCGCGCGGTGCGAAGGCCTCCTCGGTGGCGATCAGACGCATGCTGGATCTCGCTCCTGTCGCCGCACGGGGCCGCTCACGCCACCAGCTCCTGGAGCGCCGCCCCGTACTCCTCACGGGTCGGCACGTAGGCGCTGGTGCGGTTGAAATGGCTGGCGATGACGGCGTCGGTCAGCTTGTCGAGAGGGCCGGCCACGTAGCCCAGCGCCTTGTAGGTCGCCGGCAGGCCGAGGTCGCGCATCAGCGCACGAAGCGCCGGCGCGATCTCCCCGCCGCCCGTGAGCCCCAGCGCAACGGCGATCCGGGCCGCCTTGGCCGGCACATGGCGCGCCAGCAGCTCGGTGGTGACCGGCAGCGCCGCGGCGATCAGGGCGCCGTGGTGCAGGTCCTGGTCGCCGCAGACCAGGGCTATGGCGTGGGCGGGCCCGAGACCCTTGTGAATAGCCGCGCCTCCAGCGAAGGCCGCCGCCATCAGCGAGGCGCGCGCCGCGTCCCCCTCCGGCTCCAGCGCCGCGCGGATGTCGACGAACACCCGCGCGATCCCGTCCAGCGCCAGGGCGTCGATCACCGGGTTGGCGGGTTCGGAGAAGAAGCCCTCCAGGCAATGGGAGAGCGCGTCGATCCCCGTGGCCGCGATCAGCCGGCGCGGCAGCGTGCGCACCAGCTCGGGGTCGCAGATCGCCACGCGCGGAACCAGGAAGGGACTGCGCGTGCCGATCGCCGGCCCCCTCGCTTCGGTATGCAGCGCGGAGACGGGCGAGCTCTCGCTGCCCGTACCCACCGTGGTGGGGATGGCGATCAGCGGCGCCACCTCCCGGGTGATGCGCTCCGGATGGCCCAGCAGTTCGACGGCGCTCCGCAGGTCCGTCCCGGCGAGCGCCGCCAGGACCTTGGCGGTATCGATCACCGAGCCGCCGCCGAGCGCCACCACGCCGTCGCAAGCGCCCTCCAGGTAGGCCGCGTAGGCGGCGTCCGTCCCCGCCACGGTCGGGTTCTCGGGCGTATCGAGGTGCTGGGCGGCGCCTTGCGGCAGGACCTTGAGGGCGGCGGCCACCGCGCCCGCCCGCTCCAGCCCGCGGTCGCTGAGCAGGAGCGGCCGGCGCACGCCCAGCAGCGTCAGCTCGCCGGCCAGTCCCAACAGGGCGCCAGCCCCGAACAGCAGGCGTGGCAAGGGTAAGACTGGAACCACCTCGGCCTCCCGCTCACGGCGTCTCTGTCGCACCGTGTTGCATAATCCGCTCGTCGGGAATAGTCAGCCAACCTGACGGTGTCAATCGACCGTACCAAGCTGAAAGCCTGCATCGGGGCGGCTCCTGCAGCTTCGCCCTGCGCCGCGGCCGCAAGCTCCGCCGGCGAAAAGACCAAAGGGAGAGAGCGATGAACGACATCACGCCGAACCGGCAGTCGACCGGGCGCACCACCCACTACATTAACGGCCGGTGGACCGAGCCCGGTAGTCGCACTTTCGCCGACTACAATCCCTTCGACGGTTCGCTCTACGCGACGGTCGCGGCGGGTGGACGGGCGGAAGCGCAGGCCGCCGTCGACGCCGCCGCCGCGGCCTTCCCCGCCTGGGCTGAGGCGACGCCCCGCCAGCGCCAGACGCTGTTCCTCAAGGCCGCCGACATCGTGGAGCGTCGCGCCAAGGAGTTCACCACCACCATGGCGCTGGAGACGGGCGCAGGCGCCGCCTTCAGCGGCTTCCTGATCCGCTGGTCCATCGACATGCTGCGCCAGGCTGCGGGCTGGGGCTATCTGCCCGTGGGCGACGTGCTGGCGAGCGACGTCCCCGGCCGCTTCGCCATGGCGGTGAGGAAGCCGCTGGGCGTGGTCGCCGGCTTCTCGCCCTGGAACGGCTCCTTCAGCCTGGCCTGGCGCACGGTCGTGCTCCCCATGGTGTTCGGCAACACCGTGGTGCTGAAGCCTTCGGAGTTTGCGCCGATCTCCGCGGGCCTCCTGCTCGCCGAGGTGCTGGACGAGGCGGGCTTCCCGCCCGGCGTCATGAACGTGGTCATCCACGCGCCGGGCGAGCACGAGGCGGTGACCGAGGTCTTCTTCGAGCGGCCGGAGGTGCGCAGCATCAACTTCACGGGGTCCTCTGCCATCGGGCGCATGCTGGCGGGGCGCGCCGGCCAGTCGCTGAAGCGCATCGTGCTGGAGCTCGGCGGCTATAACCCGCTGCTAGTGCTCAAGGACGCCGACCTCGACCTGGCGGTGGACCTCGCCACCTTCTCCGGCTTCTTCCACCAGGGCCAGATCTGCATGAACGCCCGCAAGATCCTGGTGGAGCAGCCGCTGCACGACGCGTTCGTGGAGCGGCTGGCGGCCAAGGCCCGCACGCTCATGGCCGGCGACCCCACCACGCCTGGCGTCTTCATTGGCCCGCTGATCCACGATCGGGCGGTGAAGGCGGTGGACGCCTCGGTGAAGGACGCGGTCGCGCGGGGCGCCACCCTGGTGACGGGCGGCGAGGCGCACGGCGCCATCTACCCGCCCACCATCCTGACCCACGTGCCCGCCGACGCGCCCATCAATCGGGAGGAGACCTTCGGGCCGGTGATGGTCGTGGAGGCGACGCCCAGCGCGGAAGCCGCGCTTACCGCCGCCTCGGACACCAACTACGGCCTCTGCTCGGGAATTGTCACCGGCGACCAGGATCGTGGGCTCGAACTGGCCCAGCGCTTCAACTGCGGCATGGTGCATGTCAACGGCCCCACCATGGCCAGCGAGCCCTCCCTGCCGAACGGTGGGGTGAAGGACAGCGGCTGGGGGCGGTCCGGCCGCTATGCGGTGGAGGATTTCACCGAGATCCAGCTGACCACCATCACCCGCGGCCGCATGCCCCTGCCTATCTGAGGCCCTGTTTGACCGCCGCGGCCCCGGCTCGTTAGGGTTCGCGGCGGAACGGAGGGGCGATGTCGGACCCTGAGGCGAGCTGGCGGGTGGAGAACGTGGGCCGGGCGCTCTCCTTCGCCTCGGCCGTGTTCGAGCGGGAGGTGCTGCGCACCGTGCAGCAGGGCGAGTTCGCCTGGGTCACGGCCGTGCAGCTCGCCCTGTTCCGCAACCTCGACCTCGACGGCACGCCCCTAACCGAGCTGGCCGCCCGCGCACGCATCGCCAAGCAGAGCATGCAGGAGCTTGTGGACAAGGCCGAGCGGTTCGGCGTGGTCGTCCGCCGCCCCGCCCCGCACGACCGTCGCGTCAAGATCGTGGCCTTCACGCCGACGGGTCTGCTGATGCTCGAACGCTTCAGGGCCGGTGTGGCCGAGGCCGAACGCCGGATGGCCGAGGTGCTCGGCGACGTGGTCGTGCAGGAGCTGAAAGCCCGCCTGAAGATCTATGCGGAGGCCAACGAGGACGGCGGCGCCGGGCCAGGCGCCGAGCGGTCGCGGCCGGCCCGAGCCGCCCCCGTCCACGGGCGCTCCAAGCCTCGACCACGCGTCTCGACGGCACGCCCGCCACGCCCTGAACCTGCGCGGTCCTGATGCGCGTCCCTGCCCGCTGCGGCAGGCGTGCGACGCTCAGGCGAGGATGGTGAG
>CAXUEN010000064.1:0-6554 GCA_964249945.1 uncultured Caulobacteraceae bacterium
GCCGCGCGACCGCGCCGCGTTCACCAGCCAGCGGATCGCCAGCGCGCGCCGGCGGTCGGGCGCGGGCCTGGGCGCGCTGCACCTGCCCGACATGCCCACGCGCGAAGACCTCGTCAGCCTGGCCCGACGCTCCCTGGCCGAGACGCGGCACCTGGAGGCCGTGGTGGACCGCGCCTGCGCCCTGCTGGTCGAGCGGGTGTGCAGCGCTCTCACGGGCGAAGAGGCGGCCTATCCCCTGTCGGCGAAGGCCGGACCGGAGATGGCGTGAGCGTCGCGCCGGCTTATCGCCGCCTCACCAGGATGGCGTCCTGATAGCAGAGGGAGCGGGGGTACTCGGCCACCACCTCGAAATGGATCTCCACGACGGACAGCAGTTCGGCCCGGGTGTTGTAGGTGGCCTTGTAGTAGGAACTCAGCTCCTCTCCCAGCGCATAGTCCCGAAGATCGTCGGAGACCCCGCGGCTGGCGAGCGAGGCGTAGACGTCCATGGCGGCGTCGTGCCGTCCGCACTGCAAGGCGGCCCAGACGCCCATGTAGGTGAGCAGCGCATGGCCTTGCGGCTTCAGGATGCGGGCGAGTTCTGCGATCCAGGCGTCCCGCGCCGCCCGTTCCAGATGGGTGATGACCGAAAGCCCGTAGATGAAGTCGAACTCGCCCGCCTCGTAGGGCGTCGGCGGCATCAGGCCGATCAGGTGGAACTCTGCCTGGTCGCTCAGGTGGGCCTTGCACCAGTCGATGTTGACCTCGTCGATGTCCGCGCCCGAAAGGCGCCACCCCGGTTTGGACGTCGCGACGAACTGGCCGACCCGGCCCGCGCCACAGCCCCAGTCGAGCACCCGGGCGTCGGCCGGCAGGGGCAGGGTCTCGGTGATCTTCAGGATCTGGGTCGCCTGCGTCAGGCCGCCCGCCGCGAACAGGTGCAAGGTGTCCGCGCTGCCGGCCACGCGCCTGGCCCGCTCCGCGCCGGCGAACTTGAAGTTCTGCAGGTCGAAGGTGCTGGGGATGACCGCAAGGTTCAGGTTGCTGTCGGCGGACGTGCGCCCGCCGATGGCGATGCCCAGCGTCTGCCGACGCGCCTGTATCTCGACCTTGAGCCGGGCATCGTAGACGTCTGCGGGAACGAACCAGAGCCGGTCGGCGGAGCCGTGGTGGGGCGGGGAGATGTCGAGGGCGAACAGCTCGCCGCTGTCGCAATCGATGGCCGCCACCGCCTTCAGGTCGGTCCCCCGTGGCAGGCAGAGAGCGCCGGAGAGCACCACGTCCTGATCCTGGCAGGCGAGCATGGACTGCCAGTAGGGTTGGGTCAGGCCGGGCAGCGATCTCGCGGCGTCGAGCGCGAAGGCCAGGCCCGGGCCTGGCCTTCCGGCGAAGGTGCCGGCGTAGAGAGGCTCTCCCGACAGCGCGTCGGAGATCTCCACGTGCGTGCCCTCGTCCATGGCGTCATCCAGGATGAAGGAGAAGCCGAGATGCCCTGAGCCGATGCCGGCGGAGTGCAGGTCGCTGCGATAGGCGGTCGCGTCCTTGCCGACGCAGGTTGGCGATCCGTTCAGGGAGAGGCTGAGCCGCAGGGGCGTGTCGCCAGGTCCTCTCGCCCACCCGGCAAGGAAGCCTGCGGAAATCTGATCCAGATGAAACTCAGGCATGCGTCTCCCCCGGGGTCGCTCGTTCGATCCACATGTCCGACATGTGTCAATTGATCAGGCGGCGCCCTGGATATTCGGCCGTCGCATCACCTGCAACTCTGACCACCTCAGGATTGCGCACTTTGAGATCGTCGGCGGTGGCGTCATCGAGACGACGACCCCTGCCGGCCCGTACCTCCCTGGTCAACCATGGCAGGGGGTTGTAGATCCAAGACCTGCAATCTGAAAGGCTTCTGGCAGGGCCGGCGGCAGGGAAGGGGCGTCTTGGCCCTGCGCGCGACCACGCCTCGCTCGGCGCCGGGAGGGAACGGCGGGGCGCGGTGGCCGCTTCCCCCTGCAGGAGGCTCCATGCCCGAACCGATCCGTTTCGACATCAAGCGCCACGGCGTGATCTGGACGCTCACCCGCGACGCCAGTCCGGAGGGCGACTACAGCCATCTCGACCGCGCGACGCACGACGCGGTCGGCCGCGCCCGCGAGCTGCAGGAGAGTGGGACCCCCGCCCAGGTCTTCGTCCACGCCGAAGACAAGGAAATCCAGATCGACATCGATCCCGAACCCGCCAACTCCGACCTGGCCGACAACGCGGCCGCCTTCACCCGCACCGCGCCGCTCTAGGCGCGGCTCGCGCTGGCGCGGGGCTTGGGACCGGCTGGGCGGTCAGCGGCGTCCCACGACCGCCGTCAGGGGATCGCCGCTGCGGCCGTCCCGCAGCACCTCGATCCCGACCCGGGCGAACCCCGCCCGCTCGAGATAGAGCTGGACCAGACCCGCATGTCCCTCCGCGCCGAGGGAGCGCCAGATCGCCACCGCCTTGGTCGGGAAGCAGCGGTTGGAGAAGCTGACGATGAAGGGCGCGCCCGGCCGCAGCACACGCAGGACCTCGGCGAAGACCCCCACGGGCCGCTGGAGATACTGGACGCCGACGCAGCCCTGTGCTGCGTCGCAGCTCTCGTCCTCCAGCGGCAGGGACGGAGTCCGGTTCAAGTCCTGGACGAACCGGCGGGTGAGCCGAGGGTTGGCCTCCAACTCCTCCAGGTTCATGCCGTGGCCGATCACCTCGGCGAACGCCAGTTCAGGCGGCAGGTGGCTGACCCAGCTCGACATCAGGTCGAGGACCACGGCTCCAGGCGCCAGGGCCGACCCGTAGAAGGCCGCCAGCGCCTGCGTCGCCTCGTCATCGATGTGGGTGACCAGGCGCGGCGGCGCATAGAAGGCGGCGTCATCGCCCGGATCCTCCTTGCGGAAAGCCCCGGACGGCAGCTCGGGAAGGCGATCGCTCATCCTTGGGCATATGGCGCGGCCCGCGCGGCGATGAAGTCCACCCAGGCGCCAGTACGGACGCATCGGGGGGAGCGTCGGTCCTCGCCCCGCGTTGGGGCGCGATGACAGCCGTTGGCCTCATCATCCTCCTCGCCGCGCTCGGCCTCTCGCTGGCGGTCGGCGTGCTCTCACACGGACACATCCTGTTCATCGGCCTGCCGCTGCTGTTCGGCGCGCCGCTGGCCGCCCTGTTCGGCCGCCGCCGCTGACGGCGACAAGCCGCCCAAGGTTCAGCCTGCTGGGTCACCGCGCTCAGGGGCCGTCGGCGCCTGGGCCTTTTCGGCTGCGGCGCGTTCAGAACGCCAGATGGACCTCCTGAACCTCGAACGAGAGCGCCCGCGATCGGCGGCTTCCCGACCTGCGGCGGCTCCCCGGCTGTGGCGGCCGAAACGGGTGGTCGTCACCCGCTCGGCGCTGGGCTGGGCGCATGGGCGCGAGATCGCGGCGCGCGCGGCGGCGCTCGGCTGCGAGGTGGTGGAGCTGGCGAGCGACCGCGTTGTCCTCTCCAAGGCGGCCGACGAGCGGGCGGCCTACAAGGCGGCCAAGTCCACCCTGGCGGTGGTGGTCGCGCCCCCCGGCAAGCGCCGTCTGCAGCCGATCCCCCCGTCGGCGGACTGGCGCTTCGACCTGGCCGAGGGGTGCCACGCGCACTGCCAGTACTGCTATCTCGCCGGCTCCCTGGCCGGCGCGCCGCTCACCCGCGTCTACGCCAACGTGGAGGAGATCCTGGATGGCTTGGCCGCCTATGTCGGCCAGGGGTCGGTCACCTCCGCCTCCGAGGCCCGGGCGCAGGAGGGCACGACGTTCGAGGCCTCCTGCTACGCCGACCCGCTGGGCGTGGAGCACCTGACCGGCAGCTTGGCGGAGGCGGTGCGGTTCTTCGGCGCCTGGGACGCCGCCGTCCAGCTGCGCTTCACCACCAAGTTCGACGGCGTGGCGCCTCTGCTCGGCCTGGCCCACGCGCGGCGGGTGAGGGTGCGCATGTCGGTCAACGCCGCGCCGCTGATCCGCTTCGAAGGCGGGACCAGCCCGCTGGCGGCCAGACTCCAGGCGCTCGGCCGCCTGGCCCGGGACGGCTACCGCGTCGGGCTGACCGTGGCCCCGATCCAGCCGATCGAAGGCTGGCGGCAGGCCTACGCCGCCCTGTTCGCCCAGGCGGCCGCCGAGCTCGCGGGCGTCGCCGACCTCGACCTTACCGTCGAGCTGATCACTCACCGGTTCACGCCCAAGTCGAAGGCGGTGCTCCAGGGCTGGTATCCCGGCACGACGCTGGACCTCGACGAGGACGCCCGCGCCCGCAAGCTGACGAAGTTCGGCTTCACCAAGTTCGTCTACCCTGCGCCGCTCATGCGCGAGATGCGTGAGGCGATGTCGGCCATGATCGCCGAACAGCTTCCATCCGCCCAGCTGCTCTACTGGACGTGAGGGCCCAAGACGACCCCAGACGAGCGGCCGGGCGATCTGCCCGGAAGTCAGCTTAGGAAGGCGCCGTTCAGCCCATCCTCCCGCGTCATCGCCGAAGACGCTCCCGAAAGGCCTTCATGAGCAGGCGCTCCACCGCGCCCCTCAGGGCCAGGACGCCACGCGTCCATGAGGGAAGCTCGTCATCACGCCAGATCGAGGCGAGGGAGTGGTCGTCCAGCACCGGCAGGATTTCCGCCAGGGTCTGTGCATCGCCGAAGCCGGGGGCGAGTCCGCATCCGTAGACCAGCCTGAGTTCACCGACCGTCGCTTCGCCGCGCCGCCGACACAACCGGCTCGCCCGGTCGCGATACCGGCCTCCCATGGAGGGTCGTCCCATTTGCTACCGTGAGTGAACTTGCAGAGGACAGGGTGTTTGAGCAGATGGCGCTTGCGAAGCCTTAGAACCAGGGTTTGGTGGCAGGCCGCATCAGTAAATAGAGCCTGTAAAAGGCATCATATGATATCGAAGCTTGCCAGCCTGCTATGCAGTGGTTTCGTACCGCTATTTGGCGCTTGATTATCAGCTTTCGATGTGAGCCTCTGGAGACGGAGACCTACATCAACTGTGAATGCCAAATGTGTCTGGCCGTCCCACCGGTTCGATGCGCGTAGGCCGGTACACGGACCAGGAGGCTATACGCTTGAGGAGTTGGCCTGTCGCGTGTCTGCTTCACCCGCCTATGCATTTGATGAGTCGTTTGGGGCGAGCGCTTTGAGTTCACCTGTGGTCGATCGTGTCTCCGGTCCGAACCGGGTCGCCGTCGTCGGCGCCGGACCGGGCGGCCTCGCCTCCGCCCTGCTGCTGGCGGCCGAGGGCGTCAAGGTCACGCTGTTCGAACGGGACAAGGTCGTCGGCGGCCGGACCCAGACCTTCACGACGCCGGAGGGCTACCGTTTCGACCTCGGGCCGACCTTCTTCCTCTATCCCAGGGTGCTGGCGCAGATCTTCGAGGCCTGCGGCGAGCGGCTGGAGGATCATGTCGAGCTGAAGCGGCTGGACCCGCAGTACCGGCTCGTCTTCGAAGACGACGGCGAACTGCTGGCGACGCCCGATGTCGAGAAGCTCACCGGCGAGATCGCCAAGATCGCTCCGCGTGACGCCCGGCAGGTCGACCGCTTCTTCGCCCACGGCCGCGCCAAGCTGAAGCTGTTCGAGCCGGTGCTGGAACAGGCCTTCCACACCAGGCGGTCCCTGGCGTCGCGCGCCATGCTGGCGGCCCTGCCCAAGCTGCAGCCCTTCACCACGGTGGACGGGGAGCTGCGCCGCTTCTTCAAGGACCCGCGGGTGCGGCTCGCCTTCTCCTTCCAGACCAAGTATCTCGGCATGTCGCCGTTTCAGTGCCCGAGCCTGTTCTCGATCCTGAGCTTTCTGGAATACGAGCACGGCGTGTACCATCCGGTCGGCGGCTGCGGCGCGGTGTCGGAGGCCATGGCGGCGCTGGCCCGGCGCATGGGCGTCGACATCCGCCTGGAGACCCCGGTGGATCGCGTGGTCTACGAGGAGGGCGAGGCGCGTGGCGTCGTGGTCAAGGGCCGCGAGATCCGCGCCGACGCCGTGGTGGTCAACGCCGATTTCGCGAACGCCATGCCCAAGCTGGTGCCCGAGGCGGCGCGCCCGCGCTGGCGCGACGGGAAGATCGAGAAGGCGCGGCTCTCCTGCTCCACTTTCATGCTCTATCTTGGCATCGAAGGGGAGCTGCCGGCCGGGGTGGCGCACCACAACATCCTGCTGGCCAAGGACTACGCTCGCAACATCGCCGAAATCTCCGGAGGCGTGCTGTCGCAGGAGCCCTCCATCTACCTCCAGCATGCCGGCTACAGCGACGGCGGGATGGCGCCGCCGGGCGGGACCAGCCTGTACGTGTTGGCGCCGGTGCCGAACCTGCGGGCCGGCATCGACTGGGAGGCGGAGCAGGGGCGCTTCCGCGACCTGGTGCTCGACCGGCTGAAGCTGCTGGGCGTCCCCGACATCCGCAGCCGCATCCGCTACGAGCGCATCGTCGATCCGCGCGACTGGCGGGACCAGTTCTCGGTCTACCAGGGCGCGACCTTCAACCTCTCCCACGACCTGCGGCAGATGCTGTTCTTCCGGCCGCATAACCGCTTCGGTCACGGCCTCTATCT
>CAXUEN010000064.1:6564-9433 GCA_964249945.1 uncultured Caulobacteraceae bacterium
CTACCTGGTGGGCGGCGGCACCCATCCCGGCTCTGGACTGCCGGTGATCTTCGAGGGCGCGCGCATCACCTCGCGCCTGCTATTGGAGGACCTGGCCAAGGCGGCCGTAACGCCCCGGCGCACCGGCGGCCGGGCGTCCGCTCCCGTGCGGGGGGAAGAGCCCGTCCTGGTCCCGATCGCGGCGCGCGAAATCGCCGCCCAGGGAGGCGCACGATGAACGCCCATGTGAAGCCCTCCCGCCACCGCATCGCCGTCATCGGCGGCGGGCTAGGCGGGCTGGCCGCGGCCTGCGTGGCCAGCGCCCGCGGCCACGAGGTCACCCTCTACGAGAAGAACGGCTGGTTCGGCGGCAAGGCGGCGCTCTTGGAAGAGGACGGCTTCCGTTTCGACATGGGGCCGACCATCCTGACCGTGCCCGCCGTGCTCGACCGCATCTTCGCCGAGGGCGGCAGGAAGACCTCCGACTACCTCGACCTTCGCCGGCTCGATCCCCAGTGGCGCTGCTTCTTCGACGGCGGCGACCGCATCGACCTGATGGCCGACGAGACCGCCATGGCCGCGGAGATGGAGCGCTTCGCCCCCGGCCGCGGCGCGGGGGAGGGCTACAAGGCCTTCCTTGGGGTGTCCAAGCAGCTGCACGAGGTCAGCGACCGCTTCTTCTTCTGGAAGTCGGTGGAGGACCTGTTCGACACC
This sequence comes from uncultured Caulobacteraceae bacterium, assembly GCA_964249945.1. Classification (GTDB taxonomy): domain Bacteria; phylum Pseudomonadota; class Alphaproteobacteria; order Caulobacterales; family Caulobacteraceae; genus CAHJWH01. Next base: position 7,258 of record CAXUEN010000064.1, read on the forward strand.
ATCGACATCCGCTCCAACATGAGCCCCTCGACGCTGCGCGACGTCATCTCGCTGCGCATGCACTCCACCGTCGCCGGCACCATCCGCGGCAAGGTGCGCGACGCGCGCCTGGCTCAGATGCTGGACCATTTCGTCCAGTACGTCGGCTCCTCCCCCTACGGCGCGCCGGCGGTGCTCTGCGCCATCGCCCACATGCAGACCGCCAAGGGCGTCTGGTACCCCATGGGCGGAACCCGGGCGGTGGCCGAGGGCCTGGCCCGCTTCGCCGAGGGGAACGGCGCGCGTCTGCGTTCCAGCGAAGACGTGGAGGGGCTGGCCCTGGAGGGCGGCCGGGTGGCGGGCGTGCGCACCGCGCGCGGGGTGGAGCGCTACGATGCGGTGATCTCCAACATGGACTCGGTGCGCACCTACCGCGAGCTGGTGGGCGGCGAGGTCGGCGCGGACCACGCCCGGCGCAGGTTCGAGCCGGCCTGCTCGGGCGTGGTGCTCTACCTCGGCCTGAAGCAGCGCTACGACCACCTGCTGCACCACAACTTCGTCTTCTCCCGCGATCCCAAGGAGGAGTTCGACGCCATCTACAAGCGGGGCGAGCCGGCGCCGGACCCCACGGCCTATGTCTGCGCGCCCTCGGCGACCGAGCCGGGCGTGGCGCCGGAAGGGGGCGAGGCGCTCTACGTGCTGGTGCACACGCCGTATCTGCGGGCCCACCACGACTGGCGCTCGGGCGATCTTTACCCACGCTACCGCCAGGTGATCCTGGACAAGCTGAAGAGCGCCGCGGGGCTCACCGACATCGAGGACCGGATCGTGGTGGAGCGCCACCTGACGCCCCAGGACATCCACGAGCGCTACCGCGTGCTGAACGGCGCCATCTACGGCCTGGCCAGCCACGGGCGCATGATGGGCGCCTTCAAGCCCGGCAACCGCTCGCGCACTGTGCCCGGCCTCTATCTCGCCGGCGGCGCGGCGCACCCGGGGCCCGGCATGCCCATGGTGATGATGTCCGGCTGGATCGCCGCCGACGCCATGGACCAGGACGCCTGCGGCGCAAGCCAGATGGCGGCGGTCGAGGCTTGAGTGGGCCCATGCGGGCTGCGTCCTTCGAGGCGTGGGCCTGAAGCCCGCCCCTCAGGATGACGATGAGCAGGGGACGCCAAGACGTTCGTCACGCTGAGGAGCGCGCCGGCTCGCGTCTCGAAGCCCGCACTCGCGCCGCCCTCTCCGGGCGCTCGCCCCTGACGCTGCGCTTCTTCGCCCACGTGTTCCGGCGCGATCTCGCCAGCCAGTTCCACGCCGTGCGCTGTTCGGGCGCGCCGCCCACGGGTCCCGGCCCTCTGGTGGTCTTCGCCAACCACCCGTCCTGGTGGGACGGCGAGGTTTTCGCCTGGCTCGGCGCCACCATGTTCGCCGGCCGGCGCGCCTTTGCGCCCATGGAGGCGGCGATGCTGGAGCGCTACCGCTTCTTCCGCAAGCTCGGCGCCTTCGGCGTGGCGCCTGGCTACGCCGGCGCCTCGGCCTTCCTCGCCATGGGCCGCGCCGTGCTCGGGCTGGAGGACGGGCTGCTGCTCGTCAACGCCGAGGGGCGGTTCCGCGACGTGCGCGAGCGCCCTCTGCAGGTCGCGGCGGGCCTGGCGCACCTGGCGCGGTGGGCGCCGGCCGCACGCTTCGCGCCGCTGGCCATCGAGTACGCCTTCTGGGACGAGCGCCGGCCTAACCTGCTGCTGCGCTTCGGCGAAGCCGTCCCGGCGCAGGCGGTGGCGAGGTCGAGGACCCCGGCGCTGGACGCGGCGCTCTCCGGTGCGATGGACGCGCTGGCGATCGACGCCGCAGCCCGCGACCCGGCGCGCTTCACGACGCTCCTCGCCGGCAGGACCAGGATCAATCCGGCGTATGACGGCTGGCGGCGCGCCCGGGCGCTGGTGCAGGGTCGCCGCTTCGATCCCGCCCACCGCGGGGACGGCCCGGAGACGCCAAGGTGATCGTGCTGGCCGCCATCCTGCTGCTCCTGGCCGCCCTGCCCACGGTCATGACCCTGGTCAACGTCGCGGCCCTGAATACGCCTGCCGCCGCCCCGCCCGGCGCGCGCGTCGCCATCCTGATCCCCGCCCGCGACGAGGCGGGCGGCATCGCCGCCTGTGTGGAGAGCGCGCTGGCCTCCACCGGCGTGGCGCTGGAG
>CAXUEN010000065.1:0-9026 GCA_964249945.1 uncultured Caulobacteraceae bacterium
GCCTCGACCCCGTCGGCCAGCCGGCCGATGACCACGGCGATGATCCCGTTGTCGCCGAAACGGTCGGCCAGCCTGAACTGGAGTCCGACCGCCCGGGCGTCGCCGATGACCGCGTTCACCTCCGGCTGGGTGTAGCGGCGGGTGGTCAGGTTGAACTGGTTGGTCTTGTTGATGAGCTGGGTGACGCGCTGGGCGCCGATGGCGTCGAAGGCGCGCCAGGACAGCGTCATGTCCAGCGAGCGAAGATAGGCCGAAAGGTCGGTGGCTTGGTCCTGCAGCGCCTCGCGGCGACGGTTGGCCTGATACTGGCCGGTGCGGTCGCGATCCTCCGCCGTGAGGGCGAGCGACTCGAAGTAGCCCGCCTCGCTAAGGCAGCGGGCGTACAGCGCGGGCTCTTCGGGCAGTTCGGGCACCGCGACCATCGGCAGCTCCCGCCGCACGAGGTTGCGTTCGAAGGGGTTGTCGTCGGCGAACACCAGGGCGTCCAGCCCGATGTTCAGCTGTCGGGCGATCTCGCGCAGGTTGGTGGCCTTGTCGTCCCAGTTCGCGACGAAGGCGGAGATGTCGGCGCGCCTCAGCACCATCTCGGGATGGCGGTCGAAGGCGGCGAGCGCGTTGGCCTCGTCGTTCTTGGAGCACACGGCCAAGATCACCCCGCGCCGGGCCAGGGCGGCGGCGTAGGTCTGGAAGCCGGTGAACGCCTCGCCCAGCGCGCTGCCCTGCCCGAGGACGATGCCCTCGAGCCCGTCGTCGCCGATGACGCCGCCCCACAGAGTGTTGTCGAGGTCGAGCACTAGGCACTTGGACGAGCGTCCCTGCGCGGCCGCCACCAGCCGGCCGACCAGATCGCCGTACACAGGGGTCGCCGCCGGGCTCACCTCCTGCTTGGCGCGGGTCCACAGCAAAGGGTCGTGCCAGGCCGTGAGCCCTGCCTGGACCGCCCAGATATCCAGCGTCAGCAGGTCGACGCCCGCCTCGGCGGCTGCGTCCCTCAGCCTCGCGTTCAGGCGGAAGGTCATGGCCGCAGCGGAGCCACCCAGCCGGTGCTCGTTCAGCCCCACGAGAGGGAGCGGCAGCGGCAGCACCGTCTGCTGGATCACCTGGGCGCCGAAGGCCTCGCGGACGGATCGCCAGAGCTGTCGCAGCCCGTCCAGGACCGCCTCGACCTCCACCGCCGCCTGGGCGGCGTCCAGGCTCGGATCGCCGCTGGGCAGCAGGTGGCCGGCGTCTAGGGTGAGCAGGACGGCGGTGGGCCTGAAGCCGTGCAAGCCCGAAGCAGGGTCGCGCAGCGCCTGCCGGTACTGGCCGTAGTCGGGTTCGTAGACGCTCAGCCAGACACCGCGCCTGAGCGCCGCGACCCGGATGCCCGCGGCCAGGTGGGTGGTCGTGGAGGCGCCCAGCACCGCCAGCCGCACGGGCGCGGTGGACAGCCCTTCCGGCGGCGCCTGCCCGAACAGGCGGGTCAGCGACCGGTCCAGCCGGCCGGTGCGCAGGAAGTCCAGCCGGGTTTGGCTGAGCTGGCGCAGCCTCTCCCAGGCTTCCAGCCCCGGCTCCAGCCGCTCGACCTCGGCGATGCGCGCGGCCCAGTCCTCGACGGGAGGCAGCCAGTGCAGGTCCAGCCGGGCGGATGACGCGTTCAAGACCTACGCTTCCAGAGACGAGGCGGCGCGCGAACCGGGATCGCCGCGGCGTGTCTAGACGCCGCCTCCGCAGCGATCAAGCGGTCGTGGCGGAGACGGGCGCGGCTACAGGAAGCGCCGTTTCACGATCGGCCAGACCTCGTCAGGCGTCAGGGCCACCATGCACTGAAGGCCGAACTCGCACTCCGCCAGCTCGGACTTGAAGCAGGAGCGGCACGGCGTCTCCACGGCCGCCCAGGCGCTGCGGGCGCCCACCGGCCCCCATTCCACCGGGTCGTGGGCGGCGCCGAACAGGGCGAGCGTCCTGATCCCGACCCGGCCGGCGAAGTGGGTGGTGCCGGTGTCCAGGCCGATGAAGCCGTCGAGTTCCGCCAGCACCTCGCCCAGGTCTTCGATCCGGCAGCAGGCGCAGAGGTCCAGGGTCCGGTCCGGCGCGGCGAGCTGGGCGATCAGCTCGCGCACCGCCTGCGCTTCCTTGGGGCCGCCGAGGAAGACCAGCTCCACGTCGCGGCGCCCCAGCAGCCGCCGGCACAGCTCGAGGAAGTAGGCCTGCGGCCAGTGCTTGGTCTCCTTGTTGGCGCCGATGGCGACGCCCAGGATGCGGCGGCCGGGCATCTTCAGGCCGAGGACCCGCCGGCCGCCCCGCCGCGCGCGGATCCGGCCGACCGCCTCGGTGGCGGTGGAGCCTTCTACGGGGCGCGAGAGGTTGAGGGCGACCTCGTCTGTGGGCGCCACCAGGCGGGGCGCGAAGCGCTGGGCCACCATGGCGGCCAGGTCGAGCAGCTGGGTCTCCATGTGCGCCACCGGCAGCCGGGGCGAGCGCGCCTGCAGGCAGTCCAGCTCCACCGAACGGATGGCCAGTTCCGGATTGCCCGAAAGCGACTCCAGGCCGATCTCCACCACGATCGGCTCGGCCCCGTCCTGGTGTTCCAGCTCGAAGGGGAAGTCCAGTTCGCCCCGTCGGTCCATCGTTGGCGGCGTCACCAGCTTGGCGCTCACCTGGCCGAGTCGGGCGCCGCGCACGATAAGGCTCACCGGCGTCCAGTCCGCCCCCTCGGTCAGGTGCAGCCTCAGCACGCCCTGATACCGCCCGGCGCGGAGCAGGAACGGCGTGGAGCTGGCGGTGGGCGGCGACAGCTCCGCCCGGCAGGGGAGCCGCAGGGAGACGGGCTCGTCACCGCTGCGGAAGGTGTGCGCCGCGTCCTGGCCGCCGGCGGCCACCTGGACCCGGGCCATGGGGTGGGAGCCGGCGGTATGGCCCTGCACGTGCACGATGAGTTCGACCTCGGCCCCGGTTGTCGGGAAGTCCAGGGTCAGCGGCGCGACCGCGGTGCTCGACCAGCGGCCCCAGGGTTCCCAGTCCAGCCATCCCGGTCCGAACGTCATCCTGTCGCGGGGCAGCTCCTTCGCGCGCGCCGGGCGGCCCGGCTCCGCGCCGTCCTCGCCGACCTGCCGGACGTCGATCCTGTAGAGGGCCGCGCCCAGCGGGCGGGTGTCCGGCACGCCCTCGTCGGTCGGCGGCCAGACCTCGTCGGTGGCGACTTCCAGTTCGATGCGGCCCCGCAGCGCGGTGAGGTGCAGGCCCCGCTCGCCCAAGGGGTGCCCCAGGCCGCGGTCGAGGTCCTCCGGCCGCAGGTGCAGGCGGGTCGGTCCGTGGTACTGCGCCGACCGCTCGAACGGCAGCGCTACGTCAAGGTAGCTGAAGGTTTCCAGGTCGCCGAAGCCTGCGGATATGCGGGCCCTGAACAGCTTCAGCAGTTCGCGCGTGTCATCGTCGCGGCGCAGGTCGATGGCGAGGTCGAAGGGCGCGAGGTCCAGCGCCTGCAGCGCCGCGACCGCGGCGTCGCGCCGCTCGGCGCGGGCGCCGGGGTCGCGGTCCATGACGCTGTTCTGCGAGAAGATCGCCGCGGGCACGATGGTGTCGGCCACCTGCAGCCGCCGGACCAGACCCACGTTCCAGGGGCCGCAGACCAGGGTGATGTGGGCCTGGGGGAACGAGCGCCGTAGCAGCATGAGCGCGGGCGCGGCGATCAGCACGTCCCCGATATGGTCGAGCTTGAGGCATAGGATGCGCTGCACGCCGGGACGCTCCGGGGGACGGCCCCGTTCCGCCCGCGGTTCGGCCGAGGTGATGATCGGCAGGCCCGCCGCGCCTTCAGGAACGCCCATGCACCAAGCCCGCCACCCTGCTCGCCGCCCGGCGAGTGGACAGGGTTTATGGGATCAGGCGCGGCCGGGCTAGGGCCCGAGGTTCCGTCCCGAGGCGCGGCGCCAGACGAGGGCGACAATAGGCAGGCAGAGGAGATCGACGCTTGACCGCACGCGGTCCGGTCGGGTTGAAGGGCGCGTCGCCGTGGCAGGCGTGCGCCCCAGGAGCCGGGATGTCCGCTGATCCGACCGGGAAACCCGAGAGAAGCGACATCGTCAACGCCTACCGCCTGGCCTTGGGACGGGACCCCGAGACCACTGCCGTAGTCGACGAGAAGCTCGACCAGCGCAACGTCGACTGGCTGCCCGGCTTCTTCAAGTCCCCCGAATTCCGCGACAAGGTCTACGCCCGGACGCTGCTCCATGAACGGCTGGAGGGCGGCCGCTTCAGCGACCCGCCCGAGCCGGCGCTGGTCAGATGGGCGTCGGACTTCATCCCGCTGTCGAGCCCCGGCCAGGCGCGGGTGGGCTCTTCGCGGGACTGGTACCAGCTGTTCCACGGCCTGTTCTCTGACGAGACCTTCAGCCGATCCGTGCTCGACGAGGAGCCCCGGCCGGCCACCGACCCCTTCCTCCTGGCCCTGGAGACCGCCCGCCGCTCCGCCGAGCGCTCCCAGGTCAAGGGCGAGGTGGAGATCGTCAGCCAGGACGATGTCCGCGGCTGGGCGGTCGACCTGCAGGACCCCGATCGCAGGCTCGAGCTCGAACTCTATCTGGACGGGACCTTCGTCGCGGCCGGCTCGGCGACGGGGCTTCGCCGCGACATCCAGGAGCGCTATGGCGGCGGCGGCCGCTACGGCTTCATGATCCGGCGGCCGCCCGGCCGGCGCGACCAGGACGCCGTGCTGGGCGAAGTGCGCGAGGCCGCCTCCAAGGTCACGCTGGGCTCGTTCCGGATGCCGGCCGTCCGCGCACCGCCGCTGGACGACGTGGCCATGATCCGGCGCGAGCTTCGCGACCTGCGCGCGCTGCTCGACCGGATCGAGTCGCGGCTCCCCCCCTTTAACGCCGCCTTCGGCTTTTCGCTGGAGAACTACCCGGCCTATTTCGAGGCCTACTACGCGCCGACCCACGCCGCGGCGGTCCCGGGAGAAAGGTCCGTGGGGCTGGCCGTCGTCATCGACGGCGCGGGCCTTCCGATCTCGAGCCTGCACGCGGCGCTGGAGAGCATGGAGCGACAGAGCGCCTCTCCAAGCGAGATCCTGGTGGTCTGCGAGGGGGGTGACGCGCGGATGGAGGCCGGGCTGCTCATCGAGCGGTGGCGTCGGCGCCTAGGGACCGGGGTCTCGCTCGAGCCGGTTTTCGTGGACGGGCAGTCCTGGGCGGAGGCGATGAATGCGGCGACGGCCCGGGCCGGCACGCCCCACCTGCTGTTCTTCCCCGCCGACGCCTCCCTCGCGCCGGACGCGACGGCGGCGGTCGCCGCAGCGCTGGAGGGCGGATCCGGCCTCGTCTATGCGGACGAGGATGAGGTCGGGCCGTTTGGCGCGGGCCACGCCCATCCGGTCTTCCGCACCGCCTTCGATCCCGACCTCCTGCTGCAGCAGGACTGCATCGGCGAGCTGATCGCCCTGCCGCGGGCCGTCTGCCTGGCGCTGGGCTTCCGGCCCGCACACCAGGCGGCGCGGTTCTACGACCTGGCCCTGCGATGGAGCGCGCGCGCGGCAGGGGACGGCGCCACCCACATCCCCAGGATCCTACTGCACCGCCGGCGTGGCGAGGCCGCCGTCGGCCGTCGGCCCGGGCCGCAGGCCATGCTGGACAGCGTGCGCGACCATCTCGCGCGGGCCGAGCCGGCGGCCTCGGCCGATCTGCAGAGGGACGTCCTGGGCGCGGGCGAGGCGCCCTTGGTGCGGGTGCGCCGGCCGCTGACGCCGCAGGTGAAGACCGCCATCATCATCCCGACCCGCGACCGGCTCGACCTGCTGGAGCCCTGTCTGGCGAGCCTCGCCGCGGCCGCCCACGAGACCCGGGCGACCACCGAGATCGTGGTCGTCGACAACCAGAGCGCCTCGCCCGAGACCCAGGCCTTCCTGCGGGATCGCTCGGCGGCGGGCGAGTTCCGCCTTGTCAGCCACGACGGGGCGTTCAACTGGGCCCTGATGAACAACCGCGCCGCCGAGCAGTGCGACGCCGACGTGCTGGTGTTCCTGAACAACGACACCATCGTCCTGACCCCGGACTGGTGCGACGAGCTGAGCGTCAACGCCATACGCGCCGACGTCGGGGCCGTCGGGGCGCGCCTGCTCTACGAGGACGGGACGATCCAGCACGCGGGCGTGGTGATGAGCGAGTGGCACGGTCTGACCGTCCATGAGGGTACGGGGGCGCCGGGGTCGGACGCTGGCTATTTGGGCCGCCACATGCTCCTGCGGAACGTCTCCGCGGTGACCGGGGCGTGCCTTGCGACCCGCGCGAGCCTCTTCCGGGACCTCGGAGGCTTTGACGCCCTGGCCTTCCCGGTCGAGGGCAACGACACCGACTACTGTCTGCGCCTGCGCGCGCTGGGCTACCGCATCCTCTACGATCCGCACGCGACCCTCTACCACTTCGAGTCCAAGTCGCGCGGGTACAACGACAGCGAGGTCAAGAAGCAGGCGGCGGAGAAGGCCGGGGCGATCCTTCGACACCGATGGGGCCAGCGGTTCGAGAACGACGTGTTCTACAATCCCCACTTCGACCGCCTGAGCCCGCCCTTAACCCGTCTTCAGCCGCCCCGTAAGGGCGCGGAACCGAAATCCGCACCTTGCGCCCCGGCGCAGCGGTGAGAGACGGTCCGACGGCCGGCCGAAGCCGATCGGGCGCGGAGACGCCAGCATGATGGGATCGCCATGAAGGCCACCTCGTCCGTGCTCATCGGCTGCGCCTGCGACCGGAGACACGTCGAGCCTACCGCGGTTATGCTGTCTTCCGTCGAGCGCGACGGGGGGCTGCCGGACGCCGAGATCCTTGTGGCCGCCATCGGCCTGGAGGGGGAGGATCACGCCGTCCTGCGCGCAGGGGCGGGCAGGCTCGGCCACGCCCTGCGCGTCATCGAGCTCACCCCCGAGAGCGTGCCGGAGGCGCTGTCGGCGCGGTTCACGGCGGACCGTTTCCCGGCCATGCTGGCGCGCCTGTTCCTGCCCAGCCAGGTCGGGGTGCGAAACGCCCGGCTGATCACCTTGGACAGCGACATGATCGTCAGCGCCGAGCTGAAGCCCCTGGTCGACCTCGATCTCGGCGGACGCATCTGCGCCGCGGCGCCCGACCCGAGGCGCCCAGACGACGTCGGCGCCTTCGATGCGGGACTGACGGTGGTGGACGTCGACGAGTACAACCTGCGCAACGTGGCCGTGCGCTGCCTTCGGTGGATGCTGGAGCGGGACAGCCTGTCCAATCGCCCGGACCAGGACGCCCTGAACGCCGTGATCGGCGATCGGTGGCGCAGGCTGGACGGCAAGTGGAACGTCTGCGTCCACGAGGACCCGGGCTCCGCCGGCGCTGGTTATGAGGGTGCGGCGGCGGTCCACTTCGCCGGCCGCCCGAAACCCTGGGAGGGCGGTGAGCACGCTGGCGCGCCCCTGTACGCCCGGCGCCTCGCTGAGCTGCAGGACCGCTTGCATCGGCGGGTGAGCGGCCACGTGTCCACCGGGCGCGACTTCCTGGCGACCTGCTATGAGGTCCTGCTCGGGCGCGAGCTGGAGACCCGTGTCGTCATCGCGGAGCGGGAGGCCTGGCCGGCGGTCGAGATCGCGCGCAGCATCGTTGAATCCCCGGAGTTCCAGGACAACGTCCTGCGTCCACTCCAACGCGACGAGCCTTTCAGGCCGGGCCTATATCCTGGCGGCCCGACGCTCCGGCAGAGGTTCTGGGCGGCGGATCAGCTGTTTGTGAGCGCACCGTCCGCCGCGCAGCTCATCTCCGCCTCGGGCTGGCGGGACTTCCTGACCGTCCTGCTGTCCGATCCGGGCTTCTCGGAGGCCATGGCGCTGCCCTTCCTGCCCTGCGTGAGGGACGAAGATCCCGCGTTCGACCTCTATTGACCCTGCCGGACCGGTGCGGGACGGCGGCGCCGAGCCCGGCCGGGGGCGGTTTGCTGGGATAAGGGGCGCCCTCGCGCCCCTGATCGCGCGCGTGCGGACCTGGAGAGACAGGCGACGCCTTCTGCGCTCGGGCCTGTTCGACGCTGAGTGGTATGTCGCCGCCGCCGACCTGCCGCCGGGTCGCGATCCGGCCACCCACTTCCTGACCCTCGGCGGGCCGGCCGGTGGCGATTCGAACCCGCTGTTCGACGCCACCTGGTACGTGGAGCAGAACCCGGACGTGGTCCGGGAAGGCGTGAATCCGCTGATGCACTACCTGCTCGCTGGCGCCGCCGAGGGGCGCGACCCCAGCCCCTTCTTCTCCAGCGCCTGGTATCTGCTGGCCTATCCCGACGTGGCCCGGTCCGGCGCCAACCCGCTCGCCCACTACCTGGCCCATGGGGACCGGGAGCGGCGGCGTCCGTCGCCCCGCTTCGACCCGGACTTCTATCTCCGCCAGCTCCCCGAGGACGAGCCGGGCCGGGCGACGCCGCTCCGCCACTTCCTGACCCGGGGGCGTGGGCGCGGGCTGAAGCCGGCGCCCGACATGCTGGAGATGGCCGGCGACCCGGTGGAATGGGCGGACATCCACGCCCTCAAACCCTGGCCGGGACCGCCGACGCGCGAGAGCGCCCTGTTCGTAACCCATGCCCCCTGCGGGCGGCTGAAGCCGCACGTGCGCACCCACCTCGACGCCCTGCGCCGGGCCGGGGTGGACGTGATCCTGATCGTCGCGGGCGAGGCGGGGCTCATCGACGAGGCCGCCGCCGGGCCGCTGGCCGGGCTCTACGTCCGGGCCAATGTGGGCTTCGACTTCGCCGCCTGGGCGCACTTGCTCAAGCTGCTTCCCGCTCTGTGGGACGCTCCGGGCCTCTATCTGCTGAACGACAGCGTGATCGGGCCGGTGGGCGAAGCGGCCTACCAAGCCATGATCGCGCGGGTGCGCGCCAGCGCCGCCGACCTAGTAGCGCTGACCGAGAGCCGCGAACGCCGATGGCACCTGCAGAGCTACTTCCTGTTCCTGCGCAGCCCCGCCCTTCGCCACGCCCGCCTGCAGGGCTTCTTCAACGCGGTGCGCAGCGTCGGCGGCAAGCAGGAGGTGATCGACGAGTACGAG
>CAXUEN010000065.1:9036-9396 GCA_964249945.1 uncultured Caulobacteraceae bacterium
TGGCGGCTGACGCGGCCCGGCGCGGAGGCGTCCGCCGGCGAGGCGGTGGCCGGCGGGCTGAAGGTCGAGGCCCTGTTCCAAAAGGGAGCGCAGACCAACCCGACCCTATTCGCCTGGCGCGCCCTGCTGGCCGAGGGCTTCCCGTTCCTGAAGGCCTCGGTGGTCACCGGCCGCCACGACAGCGTGGACGGTTCGGGCTGGCGCGAGGCGCTGCTGGCGGGGGGCTTAGACCCCGCCGTGGCGGAGGCGCTGCTGCGGCCGGCGCCGAGCCCTGGGCCGCCGGCGCTCGAGCCATCGCCTGAGCCCGCCGCGCCCTGGACGCCCTGGTGAAGGAGCACGCCGGCCAGGACGTGGTGGCGC
>CAXUEN010000066.1:0-9326 GCA_964249945.1 uncultured Caulobacteraceae bacterium
CAGGCTCATAACCTGAAGGTCACAGGTTCAAATCCTGTCCCCGCACCCAATGATTCTTGCGCAAGCAAGCCCCTGACCAGCCCAGCCTCCAGAGATGGAGCGCCGGGCTTCTTCTTGTGCGCCGCAAAGACGAGCATGGCCGCGAGGTCACCACGTAGGACGACCGCCAGACGGCCACCTTCCGGAACGAGCTCTATGGCGCTGACGAGGGAGCGAACGACCTCGGCCGCCTCGTCGCGAGTGTCCGAGCCGCCAAGCGCTTTGCTAAGGCAGGCTATCCGCTCCCGGTAGACCGCAGCAAGGCTGGGATGGAGCAGGGGAGGGGGTTCTTCAGCCTCGGCCACCTTGCGGGTTAGCTCATCCTTGCGAGCTTCGAGCTCGCGCATCTTTGTCTCATATGCCCGGATGCTCGTGAGATCGTCGGTGTCGAGCACCCGCTGTACCAGCTTGGGCAAGTCTCGATCGATCCGCACAAGCTCGCCTCGAGCATTGTCGATCGAGGCAGTCTCCTGCATGCGGAGCCGGTTTACCTCGCGGGTGAACTCTTCGCAGAACTCCCGGAACAGCGCCGGCTCCATTAGATGGCTGCGCAGGCCGTCGAGGACGGCCGCCTCCAGCGCGTCCCGCCGGATGTTCAGACGGTTCTCGCACGTCCCCTTCGTGCGCGCCGTGCCGCAACCGAGCAGGTCCTTGGAGATCTTCATATAGCTGCCGCCGCAGCACTCACAGCGAACGAGGCCGGAGAAGAGGTGGCTGGGGCGGCGTCGCCGCCCCATGAGGTCAGGCGAGGTCTCGCGTGGCGTCATGCGAAGCGAAGCTTGACGGCCTCTTACTGCGCCCCAGAGCTCGTCATCGACGATCCTGAGCTCCGCTACGTCCTGGATAATCCACTCCGACTCCGGATTGGGGCGCGCGATCCGCTTGCCCGTGTCGGGGTCCTTCAGGAACCGCTGGCGGTTCCAGACCAGCCGTCCGATGTAGAGCTCGTTGTTCAGCACGCCGTTGCGACGTTCGAGGTTGCCGTGGATGGTGCTCGGGCCCCACTCGCGGCCTTGAGGACCAAGCACGCCTTCCTTGTTGAGCGCCAGGACGATCGTGCGGGACGACTTGCCCGCGGCGTAGTCCCGGAAGATGCGCCGCACCACCTCGGCTTCCGCCGGGTTGATGCGCCGCTCGCCCGTGACAGGCTGTCCGTCGGGCGCGAGGCCGCGGACGACATCATAACCGAAGCAGAGCCCGCCGCCCGCCTTGCCCTTCTCCACGCGACCACGCTGCCCGCGACGCGTCTTGTCGGCCAAGTCCTTCAGGAAGAGGGCGTTCATCGTGCCCTTCAGTCCGACATGCAGCTGCGAGACGTCGCCCTCCGACAGAGTGACGATACGCACCCCGGCGAACTGCATGCGCTTGAACAGGCCCGCAATGTCCTCCTGGTCGCGGCTGAGGCGGTCCATGGCCTCAGCCAGAACCACGTCGAACCGGCCGCGTCCTGCGTCCTGGATCAGCTCCTGAATGCCAGGCCGCAGCAGCGACGCGCCCGAGATCGCCCGGTCGGTGTAGCTGTCGGTGATCGTCCATCCCTGGCGCTCGGCATGCAGCCGGCAGAGCCGCAGCTGATCCTCGATGGAGGCGTCGCGCTGGTTCTCGGACGAGTAGCGGGCGTAAAGGGCGACTCTGGGCATCAGGCCCACACCCCAGGTCTTGGGCGAACGCGCCTCCTTCTGGAGGTCCTCATGGTACGCCTGTGCGGCTTGCCGCGCCAGCAGCCTGACGATCGATCTTAGTCTTGGATCAAGGTCACTTTGGTCGGCTGAATTGCGCCTGTCCAGCCTGAGGATGCTGCCGCCGAGGACGTCGCTGTCGTCTTTGCTGGAGATTGGCTTAAAGGACACCTCAACAGAGTAGCGTAGCGTGAGCACCGAAAGAATAGTGAGATCAAGCAGGTAGAGCTTTGGCGTAGTCTCGGCGAGATAAACTGGCGACATCGCATCGTAGGCTAGACCAGGTGAATATGGGCCGCCCGCTCGGGCTGGGATGCGATTGCTCCAACACTCAAGGTCCTGCGTCCTGCAGAGCCGGAGAGAGCGAGAGGGCTGCGGCTGTCGCCGCGACGGGTCGAGGGTTGAGAGAGAGGCTCCCGGCCAGCCCGTCCGGAGACGTCCCATGCTTCAGACCCTGCCTTCCGGCCGCGCCGCCCCCGCCGGCTCCGTTTCGCCGGTCACCGGCGCCTACAAGGTCGACATCAGCCGCGGCGAGCGGATCGGCCGCGTCTCTTCGGAGTGGTTCAGTCGCCCCGACGACGAGCGCTACCTGTCGCTGACCGATCTGCACGCTGCGGTGCGCGGCCGTGCCGAGCGCGCCACCGCCCGCACGGTCGAGACCAAGGCGCTGCGCGTCGAAGCGAGCCGCGACGACGCCGAGCGCTTAACGCTGGTCGTGCCTGGCCGAGACGCGCCGGCCACACCCACGCACTGGTCCTACGGCCAGCTCTGCAGCCTAGTGGGGGCGCCGTCGACCTACATGCGCCAGCTGCCCGCGCCGCTCGCGGGGATCAACCTCCAGCACGGTCTGCTCTCGCATCGCGCCGAGCTGGTGAAGACACTGGAGGCCGATGACGGCCGGATCGAGCTTCGCGCCGTGACCGGCCCAGACTACGGCCGCATCTGGGATCACGAGCTGGTCGAAGCGGTCATGCGCATCGCCGGAAATAGGACGGGCGACACCCGCTGGAAGGTCCCGGGCCTGCTCGACTGGTCGTCCATGACCCACAACCCGTTCGTGGAGGTGACCAAGGACACCACGACGCTCTACGCCTCGGACCGGGACGTCTTCCTGTTCCTAGTCGACGACACCCACCCGATCGAAGCCGGCAGGCTGCCGAACGGCGACCCGGATCTCTACTTCCGCGGCTTCTACTGCTGGAACAGCGAGGTCGGCTCGAAGACACTGGGCATCGCCAGCTTCTACCTTCGCGCCATCTGCATGAACCGCAACATCTGGGGCGCTGAAGGCTTCGAGGAGATCAGCATCCGGCATAGCAAATTCGCCGGCCATCGCTTCGCGCACCAGGCCGCACCGGCGCTGGAGCGGTTCGCCGACAGCTCGCCGGCCGCCTTCGTCGCCGGCGTCCGGGCGGCGCGGGAGGCGATCGTCGCCCGCAAGGACGATGATCGCGAGAGCTTCGTGCGCAAGCGCGGCTTCTCGCGTCCAGAGACCGAGAAGATCATCGCCACCGTGCTGGAGGAGGAAGGCCGGCCCCCAGAGTCAATCTTCGACTTCGTCCAGGGGATCACGGCGGTGGCGCGTGACAAGCCGCACCAGGATACGCGGCTCGAACTGGAAGGTAGGGCCGCCAAGCTCCTCGCCAGCGTTTGACGAGCCGCGCCGGAAAGCCGCCTTTGCGGCTTTCTGGTTCTGCGCATCTCCGGGTCTCCGCCTTCCCCCCCCGGCTTCGCCGGCTCACCGCTTCCCCGCGGAAGAGGTGAGCCGGAGCTTCGTGACGGGATGAAGGTCGAGGAGAGGTTCCCCAGTCGGCCCGTCACGGAGACCTACCGTGACCCAATCTCAGAAGACGTCAGTCCAAAAGATCACCCTGTCGTCATCGCGCGACATCCCCTTCGACAAGCTGGTGCTGAGCCAGTCCAACGTCCGCCACGTCAAGGCGGGCGTGTCGATCGAGGAGCTGGCCGAGGACATCGCCCGCCGCGGCCTGCTGATGGGCCTGAGCGTGCGCGCCGTCGTCGACGCAGCCGGCGTGGAGACCGGCATGTACGAGATCCCGGCCGGCGGACGGCGCTACCGAGCGCTTGCCTCGCTGGTCGAGCAGCGCAGGCTGGCCAAGGCGGCGCCGGTTCCCTGTGTAGTCCGGACCGACGGCTTGGCCGAGGAGGACAGCTTGGCGGAGAACATCCAGCGCGCGCCGCTGCATCCGCTCGACCAGTTCCGCGCCTTCCTGGCGTTGCGCGAGAAGGGCCAGTCCGAGGAGGAGATCGCGGCCAACCAGTTCGTCTCGGTCGCTGTAGTGAAGCAGCGCCTGCGGCTGGCGTCGGTCAGCCCCAGGCTGCTCGACGTCTACGCCGACGATGGCATGAGCCTGGACCAGCTGATGGCGTTCACCGTCAACGGCGACCACGCTCGCCAGGAGCAGGTATTCGAGCGGCTGTGCCAGTCCTACGATAAGTCTGCTCACACCGTCCGGCGCATGCTGACCGAGGGCGCTGTCCGCGCCTCCGACAAGCGGGCGCAGTTCATCGGCGTCGACGTCTACGTCGAGGCCGGCGGCACGGTGCTGAACGACCTCTTCCAGGGCGACGGCGGCGGCTGGCTGCAGGACGTCAGCCTGGTCGAGCAGATGGTGGCCGAGAAGCTGAACGCGCATGCGGTCACCATCGGCGCGGAGGGCTGGCGCTGGGTCGAGGTCGCGCCGGACTTCGCCTACGGCCACACCTACGGCCTGCGCCAGCTCTTCGGCGAGACCGTGCCGCTCACCTCCGAGGAGGAGGCGACGCTCAAAGCCCTTCAACAGGAGGTGGACGACATCGAGACGGCGTTGGCCGAGGCGGAGGAGCTCACCGACGAGCAGGACCAGCGCATGGGCGAGTTGGAGACCGCGATCGAGGCGCTCACCGGTCGCCCGGTCGTCTTCGACGCCGACGAGGTCGCCCGCGCCGGCGCCTTCGTCAGCATCGCGCCCGACGGATCACTGCGGATCGAGCGTGGGTACGTTCGACCGGAGGACGAGCTACCAGTTGAGCCAGAGCTGGAGGTGACGGCAGACAGTGGGGACCAGTCCACACCTGCTGCCGTGGACGACCCCATCGACGGAGCGGCGCACCAGCCCGCCCCAGCCGAGCCGGAGGAGGACGAAGGTCTACGGCCAATCCCGGATCGGCTGCTGACCGAGCTGACCGCGCACCGCACTCTGGCGCTCCGCTACGCGCTCGGCGAACGGCCGGACGTCGCCTACATCGCAGCGCTGCACGCGCTCGCCCTGGGCGTCCTCTACAGCTACCGGTCGGACACCTGCCTGGAGCTCGACCTGAAGCGCGTCCAGTTCGGGAGCCAGGCTCCGGGGCTGAACGACACCCCGCTCGCCCGCGCGTTGGACGAGCGGCATCGAGCGTGGCGCTCGGCGCTGCCGAAGGACTCCGTCGATCTCTGGGGCGTGCTGGAGGCGTTCGACGCCGACAGCCGCGACGGCCTCTTCGCCCATTGCGTGTCGCTCAGCGTCAACGCGGTGCACGAGGCCTGGAACCGGCGGCCTCGCGCGTTCGCGCACGCCGATCGGCTCGCTCAGGCGGTCGACCTCGACATGGCGGTGAGCTGGACGCCGACCGCGGCCAACTTCCTCGGCCGGGTCACCAAGGCCCGCATCCTGCAGGCGGTCGCCGAGGGTAAGGGTCAGCGGGCCGCCGACCGCATCGAACACCTGAAGAAGGTCGAGATGGCGACGGAAGCCGAGACGCTGCTCGCCGGGTCGGGCTGGCTGCCCGAGCCGCTGCGCACGCCGGGTGGAGTGATGGAGGCCTCGGCCGAGATCGTCGAGACGAAGACGGCGAGCGTGGTCGAACCCGTCGTCGTGCAGACGGCGGCGGAGGGCGGCGAACCGGCCATGGAGGATCAGGACGCGCCGGCCGAAGATGAGCTCGCCGCGCCCGAGCCCCACGCCATCGCGGCCGAGTAGCACAACACGCGACCGTCCACCTGGGCCCGTCGGCGAAGACGGGCCCTTTCTCTTGGGAGCACCTGATGCCCGACACCGCATCCGACCTGGCGCGCCGTCTTGCGCGCGATCCCGAGGCGGTCTGCCGCCACTACCTGTCCAAAGGCCGTCGCGAGGGGCGTTACTGGCTCATTGGCGACGTGGAGAACACGCCGGGCCGCAGCCTCTATGTGCGCCTGCGGGGCCCTGAGGCCGGAAGGGGCGCAGCGGGCAAATGGACCGACGCCGCCACCGGCGAGCATGGCGACCTGCTCGACCTGATCGCCGTAAACCAGCGTCTGACGAGGCTGCGCGACACCCTGGACGAGGCGCGTCGCTTCCTCGCCTTGCCGCACCCCGAGCACAGGAACGACCTTGCCACCGCGGCACCGACGGGGTCGCCCGAAGCCGCACGCCGATTGTGGTCCATCTCCAGGCCGCTCCGCGGCACCGTCGCCGAAGCCTATCTCCGCACGCGCGGACTTGCGGCATTGCAGGACTGCACGTCGCTGCGTTTCCATCCCCGCTGCTTCTACCGAGCCGATCGGGACGACGCACCCGGCACGCGCGACGCCTGGCCCGCCCTGATCGCCGCCGCCACCGACCTGAGCGGCACGCTGACAGGACTGCACCGCACCTGGCTGGACCTGCGTGGACGGGACAAGGCGCCTGTCGTCACCCCGCGACGAGCGATGGGCGAATTGCTCGGGCACGGCGTCCGGTTCGGTCAGGCCGACGATGTGCTGGCGACTGGCGAAGGCATCGAGACCATGCTCTCGCTACGGCAGCTCGCGCCCACCCTGCCCGCTGTCGCCGCCCTCTCGGCCGCACATCTCGCCGCCCTGGTGCTCCCGCCGACGCTAAGACGCCTGTACATCGCCGAGGAGGCGGATGCGGCCGGACGGTATGGGGCGCACCGGTTGGCCATCCGAGCGGCGGCGCAGGGCATAGAGCCTCGTCCCCTCACCACGCCACTTGCCGACCTGAATGCTCACCTCATGGAGCACGGCGCCGACGACCTGCGGTCGCTGATCCGGATCCAGCTCGTCGCGGAGGACGTGCGACGCTTCATGGTGACGGAAGTGGACGGAAGGAGGACCTGCGCGGCTTAGATCGCGGGTCGACGGTGGGTCGTGCGTTGGGCTGACCTCTATGCCGACAGGCGGCGCCTATGGCCTTCTAGGGAGCGACCGAACCGGAGCCGCGTTCGGCCCGCAACGGCTGTGGGCGACTTTCTTCCCCGCCGGCTGCGCTCGGCTCCTCGCGCGCCAAGAAAGCCGCCCTCCGCCGTCCTGCGCTGCGCTTCGGCCGCGCGATGGCGCGCGGTGCAGGCCGGCCGCCGCCCCGGTCAGGTGATCGCCACGAAGGCCGCGATGGGCGCGGCCAGACCGGCAAAGGATCATCCCCATGGCGCACGACCCCGACTTCGAACCGCAGCACGCCGCATCTACCACCGCCCACATCGTCGACCAGCTCGAGCTCTACGGCTACACGCCCAGCGGCGACGAGCCAGACCCGCGCGAACCCGCCGACCACGCCCATATCGCCGAGGCGGTGAGCACAGCCTTCGACGCGCTTACGGGCGCGATCCGGCACACCCGCTCCGAGCCCGACGCCGCCGACCTCCTCTGGGGCCTGGTCAACGCCTGCCACCGTTCCGCCGAGCGGGTGCAACGCCGCCTCGACGACAACGAGGACGGCCAGCGAAGCTCTCAGCGCGAGCAGGACGGCAGCGAGGTGAAGTCCGTCGAACTCGAACGGCTCCTGGACCAGGGTCAGGTCCTGCTCGACCGCCGCGACGCGCTCGAAGCCTTCCGCGACGCCGCAGCCCGGAGCTATCGCCGGCTCACCGGCGAGGTCTGGACGCCCCGCCACGGCAGCAAGGTCAACCATCGCATCCTGACCGCGACCATGATCGACAGCCGCGATTTCATCACCGCCAAGCGGCGGGCCGAGACCCAGGTGCTCCTGCCAAAGGGCGCCAGGATCGCTTTCACCGGTGGCCCCGACTTCAACGACCATCGGGCGATCTGGGACGCTCTGGACCGCGTGAACGCCAAGCACCCCGACATGGTGCTGGTGCACGGCGCAAGCCCCAAGGGCGCGGAGCTGATCGCCGCCAAGTGGGCCGACGCCCGCAGCGTCACCCAGATCGCCTTCAAGCCTGACTGGGACCGGCACAAGCGGGCGGCTCCGTTCAAGCGCAACGACGCCCTGCTGGACACCCTGCCGATCGGCGTGGTCGTCTTCCCGGGCACGGGCATCAGCGACAACCTGGCCGACAAGGCCAGGAAGCTCGGCATCCCGCTATTCGACTTCCGCGGGCGCGGCGGCGGGTGACCGCCGCCTTCCTCCTCAGTAATGAATAAAGCGACCTTCCGGCGCGAGCTGCTGGATCAGGTCGAACTCGTCCCGGTTGGACGTGAGCACCGGCAGGCCAGCCTTGGCCGCGGTCAGGAAGATCAGGGCGTCGTTCAGACAGGCTTTGCGCTGGTGCGGCTGGTAGCCCTGGGTCCGCGCCAGCGTGCCCGCGACCACGCCCGCTTCCGCCCAGACCTGGGCGTCGGGGGTGAGCAGACGGGTGGCAGGGATGGCCGCGAACACCTCCGCATAGTGGTCGCGGAGCTTGCGCCACCCGGCATGGGCCGGGTCCGCGTTGGCGACACCCACCGCCAGTTCCGACAGGGCGACCGCACAGTGGAACAGCAAGCCCTGGTCGATGATCTCTCGAAGCTCGGGCGGGAGCCGGCCAGCCGCACGGCCGATGTAGACGTTGGTGTCCAGAACCAGGATCGCCGGCTCGGACGCCTTGGGGGCCGTCCACTCGACGAGCTCGACGCGGGAACGCGGCGAGAGCTGGGTCCGCCGCTTGTCCGGCTTGCGCCTCCGGATCAGACCATAGAGATCAATACTCAAGATCGTGGTCTGGGCCGAGCCGTCCTTCGGTCCGGCGGAAGACCGCGGCGACCGGGTCCGGGCGGGCCAGCATGGCCAGCGCCAGCACGCCGAGTTCGCTCGTCGAGCTCACGCCCGCCTCGCGCTTGGCGGCCTCCACCAACGCTGGAGGCGCCCGGAAGCTGACGTGCTCGCTCTTGTCGCCGTCTAGCAGGCCAGCCCGCCTCGCCTCCTCCAGCACCGAGGCGTGCGCCAACGTCGCCGCGGCGGAGCGACGTCGAGCCTGACTCGAGAGCTTTGGTTCCAACGCGGCGATAGAGCTGGATTTCGACGACAGCATGGGAGACCTCCGATCAGCCGTGTGTGCAGTTTAGCGCGGATTGTCACACATGACTAGCACCTATCAGCCCTGAACGGCGCTGCGTCTACGGACACCCACCCGCCCCGAGGCGCATCTCCTTGGTCCAGCTCAAGACCTTGTTCGATCAACCCCCAAGGGGTCCGCCAAGCGAGCTTGCGGCCGCTTCGGCTTAAGCCTGCGGGTGATCGCGGCCCTGCAGCCAGACCCGGCGGTGCGCCTGTGGAGCGGGGGTGGTCCTGCTCCGGACACAGGAGCCGCCCGATGTCGCTCGCCACCGCTCAAGCCTTCGCCTTCAGCCTCGCCTGCACGCTCATGACCTGAACCGCCCCGGGTTTGCCGGAGGCCCCAACTCCTGAGAGGACGGGGCTATGA
>CAXUEN010000067.1:0-9304 GCA_964249945.1 uncultured Caulobacteraceae bacterium
GTCGCCATCCTGTTCGCCGCCGGGCGGACCTAGGCCGGCGCGCGCCGGCGATCGCGGCCCTGAGCCCCGCGAGGTCGGCGGCGCCCATGCGCTGCTCGATGGTCCAGGCGATGCGCCTGGGATGGGAGAGGAGGACGAGCTGTTCCGACGCGCGCTCCAGCACGCGGCCGCCGATGCGGTGCTCGTTGCGCAGCACGGCCGCGGGGGGCCGCTTGAGGTCCCACACCACGCCCGCCTTCTCCAGCAGCCAGAGCAGGTAGAAGGTCGGGTCGTACTCCCACCATCGGAAGCCCTGGCGTGCGCTGCTCTGGTGGGCGTGGTGGTTGTTGTGCCAGCCCTCGCCCATGGTGAAGATGGCCAGGAGCCAGTTGTTGCGGGACTGGTCGCCGGTCAGGTAGCGCCTGCGGCCGTGCATGTGCGCCAGCGAGTTGATGCAGAAGGTGGCGTGCCAGACCAGCACCGTGCTCCAGAGGAAACCGACCACGACGCCGGGCCAGCCGGCGAAGAGGTAGGCGCCCACGGCCAAGGTCGTCGCAGGCGCCAATTCGAAGCGGTGCAGCAGCCTCAGCTCGGGGTAACGGGCGAGGTCGCCGACCCCGGCCAAGTCCGCCTCCGCGTCGGAATGGTCGAAAATCCAGCCCACGTGGCTGTAGAGGAAGCCCCGGTGCTGGGCGGAGTGGGTGTCCTGCGGCGTGTCCGAGTGGAGGTGGTGGCGCCGGTGCTTGGACGCCCACCACAGTACGCTGCTCTGCGCGCTGGCCTGGGCCAGGAAGGCCAGCATGAACTGGAAGGCCCGCGAGGTGGCGAAGGCCCGGTGAGAGAAGTAGCGATGGTAGCCGGCCCCGATGGCGAAGATGCGCACCCAGTACAGCACGGCGCAAAGCGCCAGGGCGCGCCAGGTCACGCCTGTCCAGACCGCCGCCAGACAGGCGAGATGCACCAGGAGGAAGGGAATGGTTGCAGGATAGACGATGTCGGCGTGCGCAGCGGCGCGCCTGGGGGGCTGGGCCATGTCGGAAGGTCCTGCTGGAAGTCGGGCGGAGGCGGACGCCAGCCGTCCGAAGCGATCATCCTCGTAAGCGTCGGCTCCCGAGGGCGCTCCATGTAGCGAGGCCACAGGGCTTCGTCGACGGGGATCGCATGGACGGGTTCAGCGAGCTCATCGCGGCGGACACGCTCAGGGGGGGCCGGGCCTCCGGGGGGGGGGGGGGGGGGCCCCCCCGGGCGGGGGGGGGGGCGCGGGGGGGGGGGGGGGGCGGGGGGGGGGTGTTGGCCATCCCCGGGACGGCTGCATGGACCTGTCTGGCGGGGGTCAGCCGCTGGTGCGGATGGAGCCGTTCATTCCTGACGGGAAGAAGCCGCCGGAGCTGACGGCCGCAGCGTTCAGGTAGACGATGTTAAGCACCTGCGCTGCGGTGCGGGAATAGGCCACCGCATTGGCCGGGTTGGCGTCCACCACCGTGGGCGCCGTGGCGCTGCCGATCCCATTGTCGTCCGCGTTGGTTCCGTCCAGCTTGGCGCGGGCGGCCGAGATGGCGGAGGTCGCCTGGAAAGGGTCCAGCGCGGGTGCGCCCAGGCCGAGCGGGCTCGGGCCGTTCAGGCCGAGGTTGTAGAGGGTCTGGCGGACGATGGAGGCGTGGTAGGCCTCCACGGCCAGGATGCCCGCCGCCGCCTCGAGATAGGCCTTGCTGGTGATCAGGGTGGAGCCGCCGATGTAGGCGGTGACGCCCACGTCCTCGAAGATGTAGGCGCCGAGCAGGAAGCTCTCGTCGTTGGCGTAGGGGTTGAACGTGGCCCCGGCCGCGACCAGGCCTGCGGACTGGGCTGCCATGGAGAAGGCGCTCGTCGCGCTCACCGAAAGATCGACCGCCGGCTGGGCCACCGCGGAGGTCCCGAGCTGGGCGCGCAGGTAGGTGACGTGGTTCATCTCGTCCTTGGCGATCTCGGTCGCCAGGCGCTGCACCACCGGGCTGGCGAAGGGGACGGCCGCGCCGCCCTGGATCGCGCCCTGGGTTCCCGTCCCGCTCAGCATGCTGGAGTCCAGCGGCGTGCCGTAGACGGCGAAGTGGTAGAAGTTGGCTTCCAGATATTCGAGGTTGAGGGCGAAGTTCAGCACGTCCGCGTCGGTCGGCGCGGTGCTGGGGGTGGAGGCGGCGGTGGTGGTGGAGGAATGCCCCCCACAGGCCGACAGCGCCAGCGCGCCCGCGCCGGCGGCCATCCCGCCGGCGAGGCGGAACAGGTCGCGCCTCTCCACCCGGCGTGCGGCGCGGCGATCCATGGCGTCGCGGATCAAGGTTTCTTCCATCAGAGCAGCTCCCGTTGGGTTTGGTCGTATCGCTCAGGTCGGCCGGCTGTGAGCCGGGATCAGCCGCTCGTGTTCACGGCGCCGTTCACGCCCGAGGGGAAGAAGCCGCCGGCGGTCACCGCCGCCGGATTAAGGTAGACGATGTTCAGCACCTGCTGCGGCGTCCGGCCGTAGGCGATGGAGGTCGTCGGGTCGGCGTCGATGATGGTCGGCGTCTGGGCGGTGCCGATGCCGTTGTCGTCGCTGTTGGTACCGTCGAGCTTGGACCGCGCGGCCGCGACGGCGGCGGTTGTGGCGAACGGGTCCATGGACACCGCCACCGTCCCGCCCAGGGCGCCAGGACCCGCCGTCCCCAGAGCGTAGAGAGAGGTGCGCAGGATGGAGGCGTGGTAGGCCTCCACCGCCAGGATGCCGGCGGCGGCCTGGAGGTAGGTCTTGTTGCTGATCAGGGTGGAGGAGCCGATATAGGCGCTCAGCCCCACGTCGGTGAGCAGGGCCGCGCCCAGCAGGAAGGTCTCGTCGCTGGCGTAGGGGTTGAACGTCGCCCCGGCCGGTATCACGCCTGCGCCCTGCGCCGCCTTTGAGAAGGCGCTGTTCGGCCCGACGGAGAGGTCCAGGGTGGGCTGGGCCACGGCGGAGGAGGTGAGCTGGGAGCGCAGGAACTCCACGTGCAGCCGCTCGTCCATGGCGATCTCGGCCGCCAGGCGGGCGACCAGCGTGCTGGCGAAGGGGACGGCGGGCCCGCCGGTGGCCACGCCCTGGGTCCCGGTCCCGGTCACGTCGCCGGAGGGGATGCCCGTGCCGTTCACCGCGAACGAGTAGTAGTTCGCCTCCAGGTATTCGAGGTTCAGGGCGAAGTTCAGCACGTCCGCGTCGCTGGGCGCGGATGTCTGGGCCTCGGCCGGGGTCGACAGCCCGGCGCCCGTCATGTTCAGCGCGACGGCGCCGGCCGCCAGTCCTCCCGCCATCTGGAAGAAGCCCCGACGGCCCCTCCGCTGCCGGGACCGCCGCTCCAGCAGCGCATCCAGCGCCTCCGTTCCGGCCGATACATCAACCGCCGCAGTATCGACCATGTCCGAACCTCATTTGAGATGATGAATTGGCAATGCAGGCAAACTACCGTAATTAAGAGGCATTTAGCCAATTATGTTCCCGGACGAGCATACTTTTATCAAACAGAGTCGGATTAAGATGATGGTCCTCATTTGGTCGGAGCTTAGCCTTGGCTTCCTTTTTAGGCGCGACAGGCGCTGAAAAGCGTCCGGCGCCCCTCGGCGCAGCCAAATCGGCCGCGGCGCCATCGGCGCCCCTGAGCGTCTTCCGCTTCCAACGACGGACTGGCCCGTCGTCGCGGTCGAGGAGCGTCGGACCGATCGCGCATGGGCCTCTTGGTCGCGCCGGAGGAACCGCGCGCGCGATGAGGGGCTAAACCGATAGGCCGCCCGGTGCGGCCGCATCAGATTGGAAGAGACCCATGGCCTTCGAAGTCCCGCCCCTGCCCTATGGCTACGACGCCCTGCAGCCGACCATCGACGAGCAGACGATGAAGCTGCACCACGACAAGCACCACCAGGCCTATGTGGACAAGCTGAACGGCGCGGTCGCCGAGACCGCCTCGCTCCAGGGCAAGAGCCTCGAGGACATCCTGGCCCAGGTCTCCACCCTCGCCCCGGTGGTGCGCAACAACGGCGGGGGCCACTGGAACCACAGCTTCTTCTAGGAGATCATGGCCCCAGGCGGCCAGGGCGGCCCGACCGGAGAGCTGAAGTCCGCCATCGACAGCGCCTTCGGCTCGATGGACGCCATGAAGGAGAAGTTCAACACCGCCGGCGCCAACCAGTTCGGCTCGGGCTGGGCGTGGCTGGTGGCGACGCCGGGCGGCGAGGTGACCATCTGCTCCACCCCGAATCAGGACAACCCGCTGATGGACGACGCCAAGGTCAAGGGCGCGCCCGTGCTCGGCAACGACGTCTGGGAGCACGCCTACTACATCACCTACAACAACCGTCGGCCCGACTACCTGAAGGCCTGGTGGAACGTGGTGAACTGGTCGAAGGACAGCGAGAATTTCGCGAACGCCTCCCGAGGGTAGGCCCGCGAACAGCGGCGGAGCTGCGGCTCCGCCGCGCGCCTCAGGACGACGCAGGCGCTCCACCCTCCACCCGTGCGCCAGCCCCGGCGCCAGCCCTGGCGCCCTGGGCCGCCTCATCCCGGCGGACGCTGGGGCTCAGGCCGCCCGGGAAGGCGATTTCAGGTGCAGGTAGTTCGGGTTGAACCCCGCCCTCTCCTTCAGGCGGTCGAAGTCCAGGATGGTGAGGCGCTTGCCCCTGAAGCTGACCAGCTGTTCCTCCCTCAGCGACTGGAGGACGCGGTTCACGTGGACCACGGACAGGCCGAGCGCGTCGCCGAGTTCCTCCTGGGTCAGCGGAAGCTCGTAGCTGTCGTCCAGGGTCCTGCCGATGACGCGCAGCCGGATCAGCAGCTCGCAGAACAGGTGCGCAAGCTGATTGATTGCGTTCCGCCGCCCCATGCTGACCAGCCACTCGCGCAGAGTGCTCTCGTCGGCGAGCGCCGACCATTGCAAGGCGAGCTGGATGTGGGGGTGGTGCTGCGCCAGATCGTCGATGACGTCGCGGGGGATGTCGACGATGGCGCACTCGCTGATCGTGGCGACGGAATGGTCCATCTCTCCCACGACCTTCCGGTCGGAATGGCAGATGTCGCCGGGCAGCAGATAGGCCAGGATCTGGCGCGACCCGTCCTGGAGGATCTTGCAGCGGCAGGCGATGCCGTCGAGCACGAGGTAGGCCCCACGGGGCTCCTCGCCCTCCCGTATCAGCGTCGTGCGCGCCTCGACCATGCGGGAGCTGTCGGCGATCTTGCGGAGCTTGGCCCGATCAGCCGAAGTCAGCTGCGCCCCATGCTCCAGCTTAGCTACGAACGGGTTGTCGAGATCATGCTTCTGCACCAAGACGCCTCACGGCATTGACAGGTACACCACGTCTTAAGGCGTCGCTGTATGCTCGCCCTAACATATGGTTTTACGTCCGATAAGAAGAAACCCCGCGGCTGGGTCGGAACGCCTGGGCCCCATTATACCAGTGGTCATCGAGGCTGACACGCAACCAGCGTCCTCCTTTCCTGTCATGCTCGGCCTCGCCCCGATGATGACGGATGACCTCGATGATGACCGGAGCCGACCTGCGACCAGCAATCCGCTTCAACGGCCTGTACTCTGGAGCCGCCACGATGCTCCCCACTGGGGGAGCTGTCGGCGAAGCCGACTGAGGGGGCCAGCCACGCCTGACGCCGCAGCGGTCAAGCTCAACGGCCGCCGGTGTTATCCAGCCGCTGCGGCGCGGGCGCCTGAGGACGTAAATGGCGGCTTCGTCGCTGTGATCGGGCCGGGCAGGGCCGGACACGCGCCGCGCTAGTTGGCGACCTGCGGCCCCCAGTTCGGGCGACTGGTCAGATGGAGGTAGTTGGGGTCGAAACCGGCGAAATCCTTCATCCTCGGCCAGTCCGTGATGGTGAGCCTTCCGTTCGCCAGGACGATCAGCCCCTCGTGGCGGAGCGCCTGCAGACTTCGGTTGGTATGGACGACGGACAGGCCCAGGGCGTCGCCAAGCTCCTGCTGGGTGAGCGGAAGCTCGTAGCTGGTGTCCGTCGCCCGACCCACCGACTGCAGGCGCACGAGGAGTTCGCGGAGGACATGGGCGACCTGCTGATCCGCCGGCCGCTGGCCCATGCTCACCAGCCACTCGCGCAGGATCGCCTCGTCCACCAGGGTGCACCACCATAGCGCGCGGGCGATCTGGGGGTATTGGCCGGTCAGGTCGGCGATCGTCTCGCGCGGGATGGCCACCATGGTGCAGGGCGTGAGCGTGGCGATGGCGTGGTCCATCGTCCCCAGCATGGCGACGTGGAAGTCGCAGAAGTCGCCGGGGATGAGGAAGGCCATGATCTGGCGGCGGCCGCTGGCCAGGACCTTGTAGCGACAGGCGAACCCTTCGAGCACCAGCTGCACGTCGGTCGGCGCCTCGCCTTCCAGGATCAGGTCCTTGCGCCGCCCGACCCTGCGCGGGTGGCGGACGACCGCCTCCAGCCTCGCCCGGTCTTCGGCGGTCAGATCGGCTCCCCGTTCCAACTTGGAAATCAGCGCATTGGTCAAGGTGAGCGCCCTCCCGGCGACGGCCACTTAAGTCTGGCTATGGCGGCCTGCGCATTATCATATGTTGGAAGCCGGAAACGTCAGACGTTGAACGAAAGTCGGAAGTCTTGCACGCCCTGGCGTGAGTGACCGCTCGAAACTGTATAGTAATAGTTCATAACGTCGGCTGTAGGATTGCGTAGCGGAGTGGCGTGTACTTGATCCAACCAGTAGGCGTGGGGCGGTCTGGAAAAGGCGTGCGTCCTTCGAGACGCCCTCTTCGACGGCTCTTCAGGATGAGGAAGGGTGTAGGAGGGCTCTTTACTTCGTCGTGCTGAGGAGCGGGCTTGCCTGCGTCTCGAAGCAGGCAGGACCGCGACCGCGTGGTCGTGAACGATTCTCCTACGCGTCCCGGGGCGGGAAGACGCTGCGAGGGATGCGCACGTGGACGCCCTGGCGGCCGTCCACCACCTGGGTGACGCCGAAGTCGGCCGCCACGCTCATCAGCGAATAGGCGTCGTTCCTCGACAGGCCGACGTGTTCGTTCAGCAGGCCCAGCATGTCGAGGGAGGCCGAGCGCATGGCCACGTTCAGGTCCTCGTGGAAGCCGTGCACGATCCACCAGTTGGGCGTCTCCAGCAGGGGCGAGGGGAAGCTGAAGTCCTTCCGCAGGATCACCTGGTAGAGCACGTCCAGGGAGGACTCGATGGCGGTGCCCGACAGCTCCCCGTCGCCCTGGCTGACGTGGGGATCGCCGATGGAGAACAGCGCACCCTCCACCTGCACGGGGTAGTACATCACCGCCCCCGCCCCGATGCGCCAGTTGTCGATGTTGCCGCCGTGCAGGCCGGGCGGGATGGTGGACACGCGCCCGCTCACGTCGGGCGCGACGCCCGCTGTGCCGAGGTGCGGCCGGCAGGGCACGCGCACCCCCCTCAGCGCCGGCTGGCGGTCGCAGGCCGGGCAGTTCGTCACCGCGCCGGGCGTCAGGTACTTGCCCGGGAAGTCGTAGGCGTAGAGCGCGTGGGCGGTGTTGGCGTTGGGGTCGAGCTCATAGATCGTGACCCGCTCCTTTTCGCCGAACTCCTTGTAGAGATAGCCCCAGTTGGCCGCGAGGTTCGAGCCGTAATTGTTGCGCGGCGTCATGGAGAAGTAGCGCACCTCCAGCATGTCGCCGGGGGCCGCGTCCTCGATCCGGACCGGGCCGGTCATGATGTGGACGCCGGGGTTGCGGTCGCTCTCCGGTATGGTGTCGAAGATGGCGATGACGCCCTCGTCCATCATCAGCTCGGGCGCGTCGCCGGCGTGATGGGTGATCGCTTCGGCCTGGACAAGGTCGCCGCTGCGCACCTTCAGCACCGGCGCGAGGGCGGCGTCGAAATAGCCCCAGTGGACCGTCTGCGGCGTGGCGCGCAGGTGGTGCAGGGCGCCGGGCGCTGTGGTGCGGCGGGCTTCCCCGGCCTGGCAGATCAACGGCATCTCGTCTCCCGAACGGTAGGCGGAAAGCGGGTCTCAGGCGGCGACGGACGCGGCCTCGGCCGACAGCACGAAGCTGGTCATGCTCATCGACCTGTACTCGATGTGGTCCACCGGCACGCTCGCCCGGTCGCCCGGCAGCCGGGCGCCGGCCACGTAGAGCAGCGGCCAGTAGTGGTCCGGGCTGGGCTGGGCGAGGGCCGCGTCCTGGCCCTGGTCGGCATAGGCCATCAGCCGCTCGGGCTGGTCGTCGAGCACCGCGTCGCGGACGTGGTCGCTGAAGCGCGTGGCCCAGTCGTAGGCCGGCTCGAAGCGGCCGCGCCAGTCCATGACGCCGAGGTTGTGCACCGTGTTGCCGGTGCCCACGATCAGCACTCCCTCGCGGCGCAGGGCCTGCAGCCGCCGGCCCTGCTCGTAATGCCAGGCCGGTGGCCTGGTCGCGTCCATGCTGAGCTGGACCACGGGGACGTCGGCGTCGGGAAAGGCTTTCACCAGCACCGACCAGGTCCCGTGGTCCAGGCCCCACTGGTCGGCGTCCAGCGCCACGGGCGTGGGCGCCAGCAGATCGCGCACCCGCGCGGCCAGGGCCGGCGCGCCGGGGGCGGGATAGGTGATCTTGAACAGGTCCGCGCCCAGGCCTGCGCCAAAGTCGTGGATGGTCCTGGGGCGCGCCATGGCGGTGACCGCGGTCCCGCGCGTCAGCCAGTGGGCGGAGATGCACAGGATGGCCTTGGGCCGCGGCATGGCGTCGGCCATCTCGCGCCAGGTGCGGGTGACCGCATTGGTCTCCAGCGCGATGGTGGGGCTGCCGTGGCCGAAGAAGACCACCGGCATGGGAAACGCCGAACTCATGGGAGCGCCTCCACGCCCGCCGCAGGGACGTCCTTACTAGGCGACGCCGGCGCCCTCGTCTTTGATCCCATCGCACCGGAAGTTGCACGTGATGTCCGGCGCGTTCCGGCGCCGCTTCATCCGGCCTCATCCCGGGGGCGAGTGCAGGCGGCGGCGCCAAGCCCCGCCTCCTGCCTAATTTCCGGACGTCTGGATGAAAGACGAGGCGGCGGCTCCGGGCTAGTCTAGGGCTCGTCGCCCTCTGGAGCCGCGCCCGATGAACGCCATCTCGCCCCCGCCCATCCGCGAGCTCAAGCCCGGCTTCGGGGCCGAGGTGCTGGGCGTCGACTTCCCCCGCGCGAGCGATAGGCAGAAGGCGATGATCGTGGACGCCTTCCAGCACCACGGCGCTGTCCTGCTCCGCGACCAGACGATGGCGCCGGACGACCTGCTGGACTTCGTGCGCCTGTTCGGCGAGCCCGAGGGACATACGCTGCAGGCGTTCACCCTGCCGGGCTATCCCAACATCTACATCCTCTCCA
>CAXUEN010000068.1:0-1969 GCA_964249945.1 uncultured Caulobacteraceae bacterium
CTTCTTCGACGACGACACCTTCACCGACGACCTGCCCCGCGCCGAAGCCATCGCCCGGGGCCTAGGCAAGCTCGGTGTCACTTGGTCCTGCAACGCCAAGGCCAACGTGCCTCGCAAGACACTCGAGGTGCTGAAGGAGAACGGGTTGCGCCTGCTGCTCGTCGGCTACGAAAGCGGCAATCAGCAGATCCTGCACAACATCAAGAAGGGCATGTTGATCGAGGTGGCCGAACGGTTCACCAAAGACTGCCACGACTTAGGCATCGCCATCCACGGCACCTTCATCATGGGCCTGCCCGGCGAGTCGGAGGAGACCATCCGCCAGACCATCGAGTGGGCGCGCAAGATCAACCCGCACACCATCCAGGTGTCGCTGGCGGCGCCCTATCCCGGCACCTTCCTCTACAAGCAGGCCATCGAGAACGGCTGGCTGGACGCCGACCACGCCGAGCTGGTGGACGACAACGGGGTGCAGATCGCGCCTCTGCACTACCCCAACCTCAGCCACGAGCGCATCTTCGAGAACGTGGAAACCTTCTACAAGGCCTTCTACTTCCGGCCGAAGAAGATCGCCTCCATCGTCGGCGAGATGCTCACCAGCCCCGACATGATGAAGCGGCGCCTGCGCGAGGGCGTGGAGTTCCGCGACTTCCTGAAGGACCGCAAGAGCGCTCCCGTGGACGCCTGATCCGGCGACGCGTGGCCGGCCCCCATGAAGCGGCTGATCCTGACCGCCGATGACTTCGGCGCCGCGGTCCAGGTTGACGAGGCGGTGGAAGCGGCCCACGCCGACGGCGTGCTCACCGCCGCCAGCCTGATGGTCGGCGGGGCTGCAGTCGCCGATGCGGTGTCGCGCGCCCGCCGCCTGCCGCGCTTGAGGACGGGGCTCCACGTCGTCCTGGTCGAGGGCCGTCCCGTGCTGCCGCCTGCCGACCTGCCCGACTTGGTCGGCCGCGACGGCCTGTTCCGCCGGGACATGGTGGCGTGCGCGGTGGACATCTTCTTCAGGCCTGCCGCCCGCCGCCAGCTGCTGGCCGAGGTCACCGCCCAGTTCGAGGCGTACGCCGCCACGGGCTTGCCCCTCGACCACGTCAACACCCACAAGCACTTCCACCTGCACCCCACCATCGCCGGCGCCCTCCTGAAGGTCGGGCGGCGGTTCGGCCTGAACGCCATGCGGGTGCCGACCGAACCCCGCGGCGTTCTGCTGGCCGCGGAGCCCGGCGCTGAGGTGGCGCCCGCCTACGTCACCGCCCCCTGGTCGGAGCTGGTGCGCCACAGGCTGAGGCGTGCAGGCGTGCGGACCGCCGACCAGGTCTTCGGCCTGCAGTGGTCCGGCGCCGTCACCGCGGCGCGGTTGCGAGGCCTGGTCGAGCACCTGCCGGACGGCCTGACCGAGATTTACCTGCACCCCGCCACCGGCGACGGGTTCGAGGGCGCCGCGGCCGGCTACCGCTACGCCGAGGAGTTCGCCGCCCTCACCGACCCTGGCGTACGCCGGGCGATCGCGGCCAGCGGCGCGGCGCTCGGTGGCTTTGCGGACTTCCGGGCGAGCGCGCCGACGTGCGCCGACGGCGCGAAGGCGGCCTGAGGTGAGCGCCGAGCTCGCCACTCTGGTCCGGCCGCCGGAGCCCCGGCCCCGTACCCTAACGCCTGCACGTGTCGGCGTAGCGGTGGGCGCCCTGCTGGGCGTCATGCTCGCCATCGCGGTGGTGGGCTGGTTCGGCTTCGCCCAGGTGCTTTCCGCCCTGGGCGCGATCGGTTGGGGTGGCTTCGCCCTGTTCGTACTCTACAGCCTGGCCTGCTTCCCGATCACGGGCGCCGCCTGGTGGGTGCTGGCGGCGGGCGAACCGGCGGGCCGTCTGTGGAGCTTCACCTTTGGCCGGCTGCTGCGCGAGAGCGCGTCGGACATCCTGCCCTTCGCCTCCCTCGGCGGGGTGGTGGTCGGCGCCCGGGGCGTGATCCTGCG
>CAXUEN010000068.1:1979-9231 GCA_964249945.1 uncultured Caulobacteraceae bacterium
CGAGCAGCCGCCCCGGGTGGTTCAGCTGCAGCGCGAGCACGACGGCGTCGCGCCCGAGCGCGCCTACGGCTCGCTCGCCGCCGACCTAATGACCGAGATCATCGCCCAGATCGCCTTCCTCGGCCTGGGCCTCGGGCTGCTCTCCGCCCATCTCGCCCGGGGCGCGGAGGCCCGCGCCTTCGAGCTGTGCTTCCTGGTCGCCATCGCCTTGGCTCTGCTGACCATAGCGTGTCTGGTCTGGGCCCAGCGGCGCGGCATCAGGCTACTGGATCGGCTGGTCGAGCGGTTTGCGCCGGCCGCCAGCGCCCAGGTCCAGGGCGCGCGCGAGGTCATGGCGGGGCTGCACCACCGCCCCTGGCGGCTCCTGGCCAGCACCGGCCTGCACCTCGGCGGCTGGGTGTCCTCGGCGCTCGGCAGCTGGATCGTGCTGCACCTGATGGGCGTGCCGATCTCGGTCCCGGCCGTCATCGCCATTGAGAGCCTGCTGTCGGCGATCAAGAGCGCCGCCTTCGTGATCCCCAACGCGGTCGGCGTGCAGGAGGCGGCCTACGCCCTGATCGGACAGGTCTTCGGCCTGTCCGGCGAGATGGGCGTGGCGCTGAGCCTGCTCCGCCGCGCCAAGGACCTAGCCATCGGCGCCCCGCTCCTCCTGGTCTGGCAGGCGCTGGAAGGTCACCGTTTGATCCGCACGGACGCCACGCCTGGCTAAGCGTGGCGCCGCAACGCCGGGCGTCCTGCCGCTTCGACCTCGCCCGACAACGCCACGGACGTGGAACCTTAGGCGGCTTCAGCGGGTAACCTGAGTTAGTCGGAGCCGATCCATGTGCCACGTGCTAATCATCGAAGACGACGCCATCGCCGCCCTGGACATCCAGGGGGTGCTCAGGGGGGAGGGGGCGACCTCGTTCAGCTTCGCCGCCACCGAGCGCGAGGCCGTGCAGTGCGCGCGTGACCAACGGCCGGCCGTGATCACCTCCGACGTCATGCTCGCCCGCGGCTCGGGGCCTTCCGCCGTACGCACGATCTTGGCCGAGTGCGGCCCGACGCCGGTCATCTTCATCACCGCGACGCCCGACCAGTGCGTGGACTGCGCCACCAGCCCCATCCTGGAGAAGCCGTTCAGCACCGAACGCCTGGGCCTAGAGTTCCGGGTCGCCGCGCCCGACTAGGGCTTGTCGGGATTTGGGATCATGCGGCCCCAGCGTCGGTCCCCTCCGCCCTCATCAGCCGGATGCCCAAGCATCTCCAGCTGAGAGTCGAGGCGCTTTAGGGTGACACGCCGTCGCACCCGCATGGCCTGCGCGACCGAGCCGTATTCGGGGGGGGGCTACCGTGAGAGTTGGGGCAGGAGGGACAGGTAGTAATCGACGCCCGGCGCGATGGCCGATATCGGCGTGCGTTCGTTCAGGCCGTGGCTGAAGTCTTCGGACGCCTTGATGAAGGTCGGGCTGGCGCTGTAGCTCGGGACGTCGTGGAAGCGGAACCACATGCTGTCGCTGGCGCCTGACGCCATGCTGGGGAAGACCGGCACACCCGGATAGACGCTCCCCATCGCCTTTTCGACAGCATCCGTGAAGTCCGGCCGCATCGGCGACGCGGCGGTCGCCACCGAGCCGGCGGTGACGTCCTCGAAGCGGATCGCCGGATCGTCGGCGACCTTCTGCAGTTCGGCCATGATCGCGCCGCGCGGATGGCCCGGGAAGATGCGGCAGTTGACGTTGGCCTCCGCCCGCTGGGGAAGCGCGTTCAGGGCGTGGCCGCCGTCGATCATGGTCACCACGCAGGTGGTGCCGATCGCGCCGACGGTTGCGGGGTTGGCGGTGAGCACGGTGATCGCAGGGCGATCGGTCGGGTCGGCGGCGAAAGCCCGCATGGCCGCCCCTGTCTGCGGGTCCTCGTACCTGGCCGCCTGGACGAAGTAGGCTTTGGTCAAGGGGCTGAGCTCCGGCCTGAACTGGTAGGCGTGGATGCGGAGCAAAGCTGCCGCCAGCTCGTCGATGGCGTTCACCGGGCGCGGCTCGGAGGAGTGGCCGCCCGCGTTGGTGACGGTGAGCCGGAAGTCGGCGTAGGTCTTCTCCGCGCCCTGCCAGGTGAAATACTCCGGCGCGCCGGTCTGCTCGTTCAGGACGCCGCCGCCGCCATCGATGTTGAGCACCAGCTCGGCGTTCGAGAGCTTGTCGGCGATCATGGCGCTGGTCTTCATCGTCGTCTCCTCGTCGCCGGAGAACTCGAGGATGATGGTTCGGCGAGGGCGGTAGCCCTCGCCCTTCAGCTCGGCGAGCGCGGCGATGACGATGGTCCCGTCGAGCTTCATGTCGGTGGCGCCGCGGCCGAAGAGATAGCCGTTCTCCACCACCGGCTTGAACGGATCCCGCGTCCAGTCGGCCGGCTTGGCTTCCACCACGTCCATGTGCCCGGAGATGACCAGCGGCTTCAGGCTCGGGTCCGAGCCCGGCCACCTGGCGATGAGATAAGCGGTGTCGCCCTCGGGCGTGATCGTGACGTCGGATGGAGCGAAGCCGCCGTGGACCAGAGCCGCCTTGTAGAGGTCCGCCACCTGAGGGGTCTGGTTGCCGGGGCCGGCGACGGAACGGAGCGCGATGGCCTTCTCGGCGAGGGTCAAGGCCTCCGCGTCCGCGCGGGGGTGGGGCGCCGGCGCCGCATGCAAACCGGTCGCCGCGACCAGCGACACCGCACCCGCCAGCCTTGGAAGCCAACCACGATGAGCGCCGACGATCATTCCAGGACATCTCCGATACAGGCGCGACGCAAGTCTGCGCCATTGCGCGCCTTGGAGCCGCTCCAGGACGCGGATGTGCCATAGGCCGAGCTGGAAGCGAAGTCCGTGCGAACGGGCAGGAGCGCCCGCGGAGACCCTCCGGGCTCCGCTCGAAAACCCGCCATCGGGCCGATTGCGAGCTCGCCGGTCCGCTTGTCTGCGCCTGCCCAGCCTTTGGGCAGCCGCGGCGGCCGCTCTCGAAAAATCGCCGGTATACGGTCGTGGGGGCTTCCAGGCCCTGGACGCGGCGTTAGGCTGCGCCTGTGGAGTCGCATCTTCCTGCGGCTGGCCGAGCTATGGTCGACGCACGATGAACCCAGCAACAAGCTCCGCTCTTAGCCGCCGCGGCTTCCTTGAGGGCCTGGGGAGCGTGGGCGGCACGGGCCTGGTCCTGGCGGGCATGAGCGCGCTGGGCTTCGGCATCGAGGCCCGCGCCGCCGCGCCACCGGTGCTGAGCGGAAGGACGGGCAAGCGGATCGTGGTCCTGGGCTCAGGCGTGGCGGGGCTGACCTCCGCATACGAGCTGCGCAAGGCCGGCTATGACGTCGTCCTGTTGGAGGCGAGACCCCGGGTCGGCGGCCGCTCCTACACCGCCCGGGGGGGAACCCAGCTGACCGAACTGGGTGGGGAGCCGCAGACCTGCAGCTTCGATGCGGGCCTGTATATCAATCCCGGCCCGTGGCGCATCCCCTACCACCACCTTGGATATCTACACTACTGCCGCACGCTCGGCGTGCCGCTGGAGTTGTTCAACAATGACAACGATCATTCCTACATATACTTCGATAAAGGCTCCGGTCCGTTGGCTCGGCGTCCGGTCCGCAAGCAGGAAGTCGCGGCCGACACACGCGGCTACGCCGCCGAGATGCTGGCCAAGCAGGTCAATCAAGGCGCGCTCGATCAGACCTTCTCTGCGGGGGACAAGGAGCTGTTCCTCGACTACCTCAAGAGCGAGGGCTATCTCACGGACAAGGACCTGCGTTACGTTGGAACCTCCGGGCGCGGCTATGACGTCGATCCTGGCGCGGGCCTGGACCCCGGGCCGGGTAGGCCGTCCACACCCTACGCCATGTCAGACCTGCTGCACTCCAGGACTTGGGAGACTCTGAAGTCCGTCGCCGACTTCGACCAGCAGCGCACCATGTTCGAGCCCGTCGGCGGCATGGACCGGTTACCGGCTGCTTTCGCCCGCGAGCTCGGCCCGCTCATCCGGCTGCAGCACGTGGTGGAGAAGATCAGCCAGAACGAACAGGGCGTGATGGTGGGCTATGTGGACGCGCAAGGCCAGCGGGGGAGCGTCAGCGGCGACTATTGCGTCTGCGCCATTCCCCTGTCGGTCCTGCGCAGCATCGACCTGCAGGTCTCACCCGGGTTCAAGGAGGCCATGGGCGGGGTTTCCTACGCCCTGGTCGGCAAGATCGGCCTGCAGATGAAGCGGCGGTTCTGGGAGGAAGACCACGCCATCTATGGCGGCCACGTCTATTTCGACGACGCCGATGTGGGGAGCATCTCGCTCCCGTCCACCGGCTGGTTGGGCAAGAAGGGGGTCGTGCTCGGCTACTATCAGTTCTTCGCGAACGCCGCCAAGATCAGCGCGCTCAGTCTTTCCGAACGCCAGGCCTT
The DNA here is from genome assembly GCA_964249945.1 of uncultured Caulobacteraceae bacterium. Classification (GTDB taxonomy): domain Bacteria; phylum Pseudomonadota; class Alphaproteobacteria; order Caulobacterales; family Caulobacteraceae; genus CAHJWH01. Next base: position 6,382 of record CAXUEN010000068.1, read on the forward strand.
CGCGACCGCCGCGGGCCAGAAGGTCTTCCCGCAATACGCCGAAAACGTGGAGTCCTCCTTCTCCATCGCTTGGCATCGGGTGCCTTACAACCTCGGCGGCTGGGCCCAGTGGAGCGAGGACGGCCGTCGCGACGCCTATCCCAAGCTGGTGGAGCCGGACGGGCGCATCTACCTGGCCGGCGAGCACCTGAGCTACATCACCGGCTGGCAGGAGGGCGGGATCGAGTCCGCCTGGTCGCAGATCACCAAGCTGCACAAGCGGGTCAACGCATGAGCCACGCCCGGTGGCCAGCCTTTCTCCCGATGGGTCCATCGTCGTCGAGGCCCCTCGCCCGGTCCGTGACCCGCCTGTTCGTGCTCGGCGTCGCCTTGCTGGCTGCGGCAGGCCCGACCGGTGCGGCTGCTCCGGTTGTGGAGATGTCGGGCGCGAGCCTGTTCGCCCAGAACTGTTCGGCCTGCCACCAGCCGACCGGGAAGGGCATACCGGGCGCGTTTCCCGCCCTGGCCGGCGACGCCTTCCCCCAGGGGCCTCCCGACCCGGTCATACGATTGCTGTTGAACGGGCGCGGCGGCATGCCCTCATTCCGAGCCGACTTGGACGATGGCCAAATCGCCGCGGTGCTCAGCTATGTCCGCCGGAGTTGGGGCAACCACGCCCCGACGATCGAGTCCGCTGATGTCGCAAAGGTACGCGGCTCCAAGGCTCAGGACCAAGCGGCGCAAGCGCTTCAAGCGCATTAAGCGGAGCGGCTAGCCCCGACAGACCGCTCGCCCGTCAGGCCGGGTGCGCATCGCTGAAGCGGTCTGGACCATCCGCTCCCAGCTGGAGGTCGCCCACCAAGTGCACGATCCGGTTGCGGAGGGCACGCGCACCTTCTCATCCGCCTCGACGACCGGCGGTGTCTTCGATGTCGCGTAAGCGCCCACGTTCGACCCGGGTGTCCTCGTGGGCGGCCGCTTGCTCCAGGCCCGACGTCGGATGAGACGCGGACCTGTGGTGAGGCGCTGGACTGGCGCCTACGACGCCAGCATGTCGTCCATCAGGATCGGCAGGTGGCGGACGCGCCTGCCCGTCGCGTGGAAGACCGCATTGGCCACCGCGGCGTTCATGCCGACGATGCCGATCTCGCCTATGCCCTTAATGCCCAGCGCATTCACCTCGGTGTCCTGTTCGGGCAGCATGATTATCTCTACCGACCCTACGTCCGCGTTCACAGGCATCAGGTAGTCGGCTAGGTTGTCGTTGGTATAGCGGGCGGCGCGGCGATCGATTTCGGTGCTCTCCAGCAGTGCACATGACATGCCCCAGATCATGCCGCCCATCAGCTGGCTCCGAGCCGTGGTGGGGTTGACGATCCTGCCGGCCGCGAAGGCGCCGAGCATGCGGGGCACGCGAATCTCGCGGGTGCGGGCGTTGATCCGTACCTCCACGAACTGGGCGCCGAAGGCGAACTGCATCCGGTCCTTCATCTTGGCCCCGCCGACCAGGGCCGGGATGCCCTTGTAGAGCATGCGGATGCCGCTGGGCGGGGCATCGTGCGGGATGTTCTCCGCATAGGCCTCGATGGCGCCGTTGGAGGTGCGGGCGATGGCGTCCTCCAGCTTCTCGGACGCGCCGTTCGGGGCGTGCAGCGAGCCGCCGTGCAGCGTCAGCGCCGCCGGGTCCAGGCCGTGGAACGGGCCGTCGCCTGCCACGGCGGCCCGGGCGATGCGGTCGCGGATGTCCTCGCAGGCCTTGGCCACGACGTTGCAGACGCTGGCGGTCGAGTTGGAGCCGCCGGCCACCGGCGCGGGCGGCAGGTCGGTGTCGCCGACCTCCACTGTGATCTTCTCCAGCCCGACGCCCAGCCTGTCGGCGGCGGTGATCGCCAGCACCGTGTAGACGCCGTTGCCGATCTCGTGGGTCGCCGACTGCACCTTGACCAGGCCCGTGGGCGACAAGCTCACCCGCGCCGAGGCCGGGGCCACCTGGCTCGGATAGAGCGAGCTCGCCATGCCGTAGCCGACCAGCCAGTCGCCCTCGCGCATGGAGCCGGGCTCAGGGTTGCGCTTGGACCAACCGAAGGCCTGCGCGCCCGCGTCCAGGCACTCCACCAGGTGGCGGCTGGTGAAGGGCAGGCCGTGGATCGGCTCGACCTGGGTGTCGTTGACCCGGCGTAGCTCGACCGGGTCCATCTTCAGCGCATGGGCCAGCTCGTCCATCGCCGATTCTAGGGCGTACTGGTAGGGCGTCTCGGCCGGCGCGCGCATGAAGCCCGGCGTGTTGCGATCGCCGTGCACGATCCAGACCTTGGAATCGATGTTCGGGCACGCGTAGGTGCGGGTGGAGGCGTCGGTCCCGGCCACCTTGTAGTCGTCGGGCCGGGAGGTGAACTCCCACCCCTCGTGAGCCAGGGCCTGCAGCTTGCCGTCGGGGGTAGCGGCGAGGCGGACGTGGTGGCGGGTGGCGGCGCGGTAGGTGGCGATGGTGAAGCCGTCGGCCCGGCTCGCCTCCACCGTCACCGGCCGGTCCATACGTTTGGCCGCCAGCGCGATGATGGCGGTGCGCTGGGTCAGCGAGCCGCGCGAGCCGAAGGCGCCGCCGATGAAGGGCGAGACGACGTGGATGTCGTCGGCGCTGATCTTCAGCTGCTCCGCCAGGCCGTTCTTGAAGCCGTAGACGTTCTGGCTGGATTCCCAGACGGTTAGCTTCGCGCCCTCCCAGGCGCAGGTGGTGGTGAACAGCTCGATGGGGTTGTGGTGCTGGATCGGCGTCTCGTAGCGGGCGTCGATCTTCACCGGAGCGGCGGCGAAGGCCGCCTCCGCGTCGCCGACCTTGGGGTCGTGGTAGCCCCCCGCGCCGCCCTCGCT
>CAXUEN010000069.1:0-9216 GCA_964249945.1 uncultured Caulobacteraceae bacterium
CCCTCCAGCGCCGTGCCGTCGTTCTGGGGCCTGCACGAGTTCGACGCCTTCCTCCTGGTGGTCGACGGCGTGCCCTGGGGCGGCGCATTCAACCCGACGATCACCACGCTGGACATGAACGACGTCGACCGCATCGAGGTGCTGAAGGGCTCTGCGCCAGTGATGTTCGGCGCCACCTCCTTCGTCGGCGTGGTGCAGCAGGTCCACTATCCCGCCGGCCAGGCGACTGACGAGATCGACCTCGACTACGGCGAATACGGCTCGGCGCGCGGGTCGGCGTCGCTCGTGCTGCCCCAGATCGGCGACTACAAGCAATCCCTGGCGGTCGACGGCCAGAGCCTGGGCTTCGCCGACAGGCGGGAGGCCGTCTCCAACGGCAAGGCGCTCTACCGCGGCGCGCTGGATCTAGGCGGCGGCAAGCTGAGCTTCGACGCCGACCTCACCTTCGTGCGCGACACGCCGCCCAGCCCCATCATCCGCTCCGGAGCGGGCCTGACCGGCCTCACGCCCATCAACGCCAACTTCAACCCCGCCGACGCGCGCATCGACCAGAACGAGTACCACGGGCAGGTCGGCTACGAGCGGCAGACGCCGCTCGGCGACTGGAGTACCCTGGTGTCCATCGCCCATTCCGACATCAAGGACGTGCGCGCCTTCCTGCACCCCGATTTCAGCGGCGACGCGGACAGCCAGAATCAGGATCGGCACATCGACGACGACTACGTCGACACCCACCTGACCGACACCTTCGGTGCAAGCGTGCTCAGCGTCGGCGCGGACCTGCTCTACGGCCATGGCCAGCAGACGACGCGCAACGGCAACAGCGGCTACAACGTGCCCCTCGACGGCTCGGTCCTGCCGCCGCCCACCTCGCAGATCACCGTGAACGAGATCGGCAAGCTCGACGACGACCGGGTGTTCGCCGGCCAGTACGCCCAGCTGGACTGGAAGCCGGGGGCCAGGTGGGACGTCACCGCGGGCCTGCGGCTCAACGAGACCTACGAGCACAAGCGCTCCAGCGACTTCAACACCCCGCCGCCCGAGCTGGACAGCCAGACCGCGAGCCGCACAGTCGTGCGGCCGACCGAAACCATCGGCGCCAGCTACCGCGCCTGGCGCGACGGCTCGAACGAGCTGGTCGCCTATGCCGACTTCCGCAACGCCTTCAAGCCGTCGGCGCTGGACTTCGGTCCGGACTACACGCCGACCATCCTGCTGCCGGAAATCGCGAAGAGCTACGAAGCCGGGCTCAAGGGCGCGGTGGACGCCGGCCGGCTGACCTACTTGGCCGAGCTGTTCCAGCTCGACTTCAGCAACCTGGTGGTGGCGACCCCGTCGGGCGACCTGGCCAACGCCGCCGGCGAGCGCCTGCGCGGGGTGGAGCTGGAGACGCGGTGGGAGGTGGCCCCCGACCTCTCGCTGGCGGGGAACTTCGCCTATCACGACGCCAGGTTCATCCAGTACCTGTTCGCCGAGCCGGACTCGGGCCTGCCGGTCGATGTCGGCGGGAACCAGCTTCCGCTCTCGCCGCACATCCTGGCCTCGGGCGGGCTGCTGTACACGCCCCCCCAGGGGCTGAACGGCACGCTGGTGGTCAACTACGTCGGCCGGCGCTATCTCGACGAAGAGAACACAGCCCCCGTCGGCGGCTATGCGACGATCGCGGCGACGCTGGGCTATCGCTGCGGCCGCTACGGGATCGCCCTGGAAGGCGAGAACCTGACCAACGAGCGCCCGCCGGTGACCTCGAGCGAGTTCGGCAGCGAGTCGTTCTACCTGCTGAACGCGCGAACGCTCTGGGTCCGCCTCATCTATAAGCTCTGAGCCGGCGCCCGCTTGGTTCTACGGCTTAGGCGGCGATGTGACGCCCCCGCCGAAGACGCGCTCGATCCCGTCAGTGGGCAGCGTGTTCCGCCGTGTTGCCGGCCTTCTTCGCGACGGAGCCCGCCTTGGCGGCGGCGGCTCCAGCCGCCTGCGCCTGGTCGCCAGCGATCTTCTCGCTGACCGATCCGGGAGCCGCTTCGGTGGCGTTCTGCGCGGCCGAGGCCGCCTGCGAAGCGTCCGCAGCCGCCTGGTTGGCGGCGGTGGACGCATCGGCTGCGGAGTTCGCCGCCTGCTGCAGCTTCTGCTCCTTGCTCTCGCAAGCCGCCGTCCCGGCCGCCAGCGCGCCGATAAAAATCAGGGTTCTCAAACGCATCTTTGTTTCCCCAACATACCGCGGTCTAAATTCGACAAATTAGACGCTGGCAAGGCTGGCACTACAACAAATGAGCGCAGCGTCTTGCTTGAGCGTTGCGCTGGAAGCCTGAGGCTCAATCGAGCTGGACCGGCGGGTCGATCAGGCGACCAAGGTCGTCGCTCACCCATTCGAGCAACCCCCGGCCGAGGCCGTAGATGCCCAGCTGATGCTGGCGGTAGAGGAGTTCGTGGGCGGCGCGGGCCGAGAGGCCGCGGAGCCGGCCGCCCCCGAACGTGTAGCGGCCCAGCGTGCCCCAGCCGTTGTAGTCGGCCAAGGATACGATGGAGCCCCTATCGCGGTACTGGAAGGGCGGCATCTCACCGAGGGGCTTCACGCCCAGATGCCGTGCGAGATGCTGCGCCTGCTGGTGGGCGGCCTGGGCGGTCGCCGGGACGTCGCGCTTCGTCGCCGGATCGATCAGGGCGGCGCAGTCTCCCATCGCGAACAGCGACGGTTCGCGTGAGGCCTGCAGGCTCGGCGTGACCACGATCTGACCGGTCTTGGAAAGCTCAAGGCCGTCTATGCCCGCCAGCACCTTGGGCGCCTTCACGCCGGCGGCCCAGACCCGAAGCTGGGCCTCTATCCCGGGGGCATGCTTGAGACGGAAGCCGTCCGGCTCGACGCCGCTCACCACGGCGCCGGTCCGGACATCCACGCCGAGCGCCTTGAGCTCCCGCGTCGCCACCTGGGACACGGGGTCCGGAAAGGCCGAGAGCAGGCGCGGCCCGCTTTCGATCAGGGAGAGCCGGAGCCGCTGGCCGGGATCGTCCGGCGTGTAGCGCGAGAACAGGCCCACCGCCCGTCTGATCTCGGCCGCGAGCTCCACGCCCGTGGCCCCGCCGCCGACGATGGCGACGCTGATCTCCGAACCGTCCTGCAGCGAGCGGAACAGCCGTTCGCGCAGCGCGGCGTGGAAGCTCTCGGCTTCGGTCAGGTCGTCGATCGTCTGGCAGTGCTCGGCCACGCCCGGCGTGCCGAAATCGTCGGCCTGGCTGCCGATGGCGATCACCAGCCGGTCATAGGCGAGGCGCATCTCGGCGAGTTTGGTTTCATGCCAAGGCTCTTCCCAGTAGGGCTTGATCGACAGGGACTTCCCGGTCCGGTCGACTCCGGTCAGCGCGCCGGCCCGGAAGTGGAAGCCGCTGGCCTTGGCCTGGGCGAGGAAGCTGATCTTCTGGCGGCCGGGCCGGGCGGTCCCCGCCGCGAAGGTGTGCAACGTCGGCTTCCAGACGTGGGACAGGCTCTGATCGACCAGAGTGACCTGGTCCCTCCCGCGCCGGCCGAGCCGGGTCGCGAGTTCCAGCCCGGCGACACCGCCGCCCACGATCACGATACGCTTGGCCTCGGCCATCTCGTCCTCGTTCCAGTTGATGGATCGATACGCACGCCATCCGGGTTTTGGCCGGTCGGAGCCGATCGGGGTTGGACGCCCGGGCGCGTCTTGACCCTGTTACGCCACAAAACGGCGGCCGGCCGCCTCAACAGGAAGACCACGCATGGCCAAATACAGGATCGGCATCATCGGCTTCGGCAAGATCGCCCACGACCAGCATGCGTCGGCCATCGCCAACTCCCCCAACTTCGAGCTTGTGGCGATCTCCAACGGCGGCGACGCGACGGCGCCCGCCGGGGCCAAGGCGTTCAAGGACTACGCCGACATGCTGAAGCAGGTCGACGCCCTGGACGCGGTGGCGATCTGCACGCCCCCGGGGCCCCGCCGGACCATCGCCAGCGACTGTCTCGCCGCCGGCAAGAACGTGCTGCTGGAAAAGCCGCCGGCCGGGACGGTGACGGAGGTGACCGACATCGCGCTCGCGGCCAAGAAGGCCAACAAGGTGGCCTTCGCCACCTACCACGCCCAGCACAACGCCGCGGTGAAGCGGGCCGCCGACAAGCTGGCGGGCAAGACGGTCCAGACCCTGCAGGTCACCTGGAAGGAGGACATCCGCCGCTGGCATCCGGGCCAGGACTGGATCCTGGCGGAGGGCGGCTTCGGCATCTTCGATCCCGGCATCAACGCTTTGTCGATCCTTACCCGCATCATGCCGGAACCGGTGTTCATCGAGAAGGCCGAGCTGTTCTTCCCCGCCAACCGCCAAGCCCCCATCGCCGCCAACCTGGTGCTCGGCACCGGCTTCCACGAAGGCGAACAGCTCAACGCGGCGCTCGACTGGCGCCAGACCGGCCCGCAGACCTGGACGATCGACATCACCACCGTGGACGGCCTGACGCTGAAGCTCAGCGATGGCGGCGCCAGGCTGGAGACGGCGGGCGAGCCGCCGTTCGTCGGGCCTCCGGACGAATACCCGGATATCTACACGGAGTTCGCGACGCTGCTGGACCAGTCCCAATCCAAGATGGAAGCGGCGCCCTTCCAGCTGGTGGCCGACGCGTTCATGCTCGGCCGCCGCACCCAGGTGGACGCCTTCGAGTTCTGAGTGGAGGCCTGCGACGGAGGACGGCGACGCCCTCGTCGTCAAGGTGTTCAGGCCAGCAGGTCGCCCGCCGCCTCCCGGACGCGCTCGCGGTCGAAGCCGAAGTCGAGCCCCTTGTCGCTGCGCTGGATCGACCGCCGGGCGAAGCGGCGGATCGCGTCCTGTTGCACGGGCTCGGCGATGCGGGCCAGAGCCGCGAGTGCGCGCTGCAGCCGCATGGACACCAGCAGGCTGGAGGAGCCATCCAAGGCGATGGGCTCGAATACGTCCACGAGCAGGTCCTCGAAAGTCGGGCGCGAGACCCGGACGCGCTCAGAGGGTTTCGGCGTCCCGGTCGTTTCCGGCTTCAGCCAGTCCCTCAGCAGCCGCACGGCCGACGCCGTGACGTCGATGGCTGTGCCGGGGTCGTTGATGCCGGGCGACATCGCCTTGGAGGCGATCTGGCCCAGCACGATCAAACCGAACCGGGGGTCCTGCGAGAAGGAGCGTTCGGGCTTGATGTCGTAGCATCCCATGATGGCGTCCCGGCAGGCCTCGCTGAGCTCGCCCCTGACCCGGGCCAGCATCCGGTTGGGCTCCGCGAAGGCTCCGGGCGCGGCCTCCACCCAGATCTCCAGGTTGTCGCGGGCGGCCAGCCTGCCAAGCGCGTGTAGGTCGACGTTCTGGACGTAGCCGATCTCGTCCGGATAGACGCATTGGACATCGGGCGGCGGCTGGGTGTCCAGCGGCGCGGCGCGGCCGAAGGGGCTCTGCATCGCCTTGGCCGTCGCCTTCTCGACCTGGGCGATGGCGTGGCCCACCCGCGCCAAGCTTAGCAGCTGGTCCAGCCAGCGCAGCAGATTGATCGCCACCAGCGCCAGCACGCACAGGGTCACGAAGAAGACGATCGCCCTCCCCCCGCTGCCATAGTAGCCGGTGCCGTTGGCGCTGAAGGCCACCACCGAATAGAGGAAGGCGCCCACGAAGGTGGCCAGCGCCGACTGCGCCTGGCTGTCGCCGGTGATCAGGGTGGCGGCCCGGGGCGAGGCGCCCTGGGAGACATTGGTGTAGGCGGTGAGCATGGCCGCGACGGAAAAGGTCGCTACCGCCAGCAGGCTGGTGGCCAGCACGTTCAGCAGGCTGTTCACCGTGCCGCCGCCGAAGGGCTTGGCCAGCGCCGGAGGCACGAAGGGGGAGAAGGCCGCCGCCAGCAGCGCCGCCGCTATGCCCAGCGCCGCATACAGCGAGGCTCGCAGCCACAACCGCTGCGACAGCTGCTTGAGAAGGAACTTCCATTTTTTCAAAATCAGAACTCTGCAGGGCGCCGCCCCAGAACACATTCGGCTGTCCGGCGACAGATGCGCAACGCCTAAACCTCTGATCCACCAGACTTGGGTGCAGCGCCTCGTCAAGAAACATAGGTGGACTAGAGCTGGAACATCATAAGTTAACGCCCGGCGCTCGATTCAAAGGCCAAGTGCGAGTCATGAAGTCGATGATAGCGGCACTGGAGAATGGACTGGCGTGACGCATAACGATGACCTCCACATCCTTAGCGTAGACTGGGTGGGTGTGAACCTTGAGAGCGGCCGCAAGCTGGTGCTCTCGGTCGTCTTCATCGTCGCCATCCTGGTCATCTCGGCCGTCGCGCGCGCTCTGGTGGGGCTGGCGCTCGGGCGCACCAACCTCACTTCGGTCCGCGCCAGGTTCTGGACGCGACAGGGGTGAGCCTGCTGTCGGCCATGGCCATCATCCTGGGCGTGATGTCGATCTGGTTCAGCGACCCGACCCGGCTCGCCACCGCCTTCGGCCTAGTTTCGGCGTGCCTGGCCTTCGCGCTGCAGCAGGTGGTCACCTCGGTGGCCGGCTACTTCGTCATCCTTCGCGGCGCGACCTTCAACGTGGGCGACCGCATCTCCATGGGGGGCGTGCGGGGCGACGTGCTGCGGCTCGGCTTCATCCAGAACACCATCATGGAGATGGGCCAGCCGCCCAGCGTCCAGGGCGCCGACCCCGCCATGTGGGTGAAGAGCCGCCAGTTCACCGGCCGCATCGTCACGGTGACCAACTCCAAGATCTTCGCCGAGCCGGTCTACAACTACACCCGCGACTTCCCCTTCATCTGGGAAAAGATGGCGATCCCGATCACCTACACCGCCGACCGGGCCAGGGTGGAGCAGATCCTGCTCGACGCCGCCCACGCCCATGCGCTGGACCCCAACTCCATCGCCGCCGAGGCCAAGCAGGACCTGCAGGACCTGCAGGACCGCTTCGGGGTGGAGCCCATCGACCTCGACCCCAAAGTCTTCTTCCGCATCACCGACAATTAGCTGGAGCTGACGGTGCGCTTCGTGCTCGGCACCCACCAGATCCGCGCCGCCAGGGACGCCATGAGCCGCCAGATCATCACAGAACTGGACAAGGCCGGCATCGGCATCGCCTCGGCCACCTACGACATCGTGGGCCTGCCGCCCATCGAGGTGCGGACCGCCCTCCGCTGACCTGGGGTCCTATGGCGTCACGAGCGAACTGCAGCTCGATGCGAGCCTGTACATAGGCTCGATAGCTGTAAGCCTATCCCAGGCTTGCAGGCGTCAAAGGGAAAGCTACGAGCTTCTGGCCGCCGAGACGAAGTGCCAGATGATCGCTACGACGGCGATCACCAGGAGTATGTGGATGAAGGCGCCTGCGATGTGGAAGGCGAAGAAGCCCAGAACCCACAAGGCGACAAGCACGCCAGCGATTGCAAACAGCATCGTTCAGTTCCTCCTCGTTATAAGGGGTAGCCGGCGCCGGTCTGTCGCGCTGTTCGGCGCCGGGGCGCGCAGCAAGCGGCGACGGTCGAACCGCCGTGGCGGTCGTATCCACGATGGTCATGCCCGTAACGATGGCGCCCGTGGTGACCAGACTGACGACGCGGATGATCGTCACCCCCATGGGGTCAGCACCATGGTAGTCCCGCGCAACAGCCAGCTCTGCGCCCATCGAGGCCGCAAGGAGGATCGCGACCAGACACATGGCCGAGATGAATGACGTCATGAACGACGGTCTTCTCTAACGTGAAATTCGACCTACAGGCTGCAGCACAGTCGAATACCCCGGTACGCGGGCGCCACGAGCGACACACTGACAAAAGCTAGTGTGGAGCCGCGCGCCCCGATGTTTATGGGTCTTCCATTTCAGGAGCCCCGAGCCCGTGGACTACAAGCCCTGTCTCGTCGCCACCGCCGTCGCCGCCCTGTCGCTCACGGCCGCCTGTTCCAAGCCGGGCTTCAACGGATACAAATCCCGCCAATCGACATCTTCATTCCGATAGTCCGCATCACCTGTAGCCAGGCGCGGGACGCCGGCGATCTCAGGAAGTTCGAAACCCCATGAAGACCTTTGGCGACGCGAACAACAAACCCGTGGTGGTGGTGACCGGGGCCGGCGCCGGGGCCGGCCGCGCCATCGCCGCCAAGTTCGGTCGGGAAGGCTGGCGCGTGGCCCTGCTGTCCCGCGATCCCGACCGGCTGGAGGCGGCGCGCGAGGAGATCGAGCGCTCCGGCGGCGAGGCCCTGCCCATCCCCACCGACATGGCCGACGGCGCCGCCGTGCTCGGCGCCCGCGACAAGGTGGTGGAGACCTGGGGTACGGTCGACGTGTGGGTGAACTGCGCCATGGCGACCCTGGTGGCGCCTATCCACGAGCTCGACCCCAAGGACTTCAAGCGCGTCATCGAGGTGACCCTGATGGGCTACGTCCGGGGCACCAAGGCGGCGCTGGACGTGATGAGGCCCAAGAACAAGGGCGCCATCATCCAGGTCGGCTCGGCGCTCGCCTACCGCGCCATCCCGCTGCAGTCGGCCTACTGCACCTGCAAGTTCGCCATTCGAGGCTTCACCGACTCGCTTCGGGCCGAACTCATCCACGAGAAGTCGGCCATCACCGTCTCCATGCTGCAGATGCCGGGCATGAACACCATCCAATTCGACTGGGCCAAGAACCTGTTCAAGCACAAGTACCAGCCCGTCGGCGGCGTCTACGACCCCAACGTGGCGGCGGAGGCCGCCTGGCGCGCGGTGCACGAGGGCCCCCGCGAGCTGTGGGTAGGCTTCAGCGCCATTGAGTCCATCGTCGGCGAGATGGTCTACCCTCCCTTGCTTGATGGCATCGTGGCCAAGAGCGGCTTCAACCAGCAGATCAGCGACGTGCCGGAGGTCCCCGACCGGCCGAACAACCTCTACGAGCCCGTGCCCCGCGACGTGGGCGCCCGCGGCCGCTTCTCGGCCAAGGCCAAGCCCAAGGCGCTGACGATCAACTCCACCCACACCCGCATCGGCGTCTATGCCGGCCTAGGCCTGGCCTTCGCGGCCACCGCAGGTGCGGCCTTTGCGCTGGGGCGGCGCGCATGAGCCCGTCGCTTCGCGAGCTTCAGACCCGCCCCGACGCGGGCGTCACCCGCCGCGACGACGACCCGGCCACCCAGCGCCCCTGCTTTCTGATCGCCACGGGGCTGGAGTGCAGCTATCCAACGAGGCTGTGTGAGAACACGTTGTCCATCGGGTGCGGTGGTGACGGAGT
>CAXUEN010000070.1:0-9213 GCA_964249945.1 uncultured Caulobacteraceae bacterium
CATGGCGCCTCTCCGCTTCGAAGGCGCGCCGCCGGCGCCCGGCGCCGAGGTGCTGAGCGGGTCGCTCCGGGCCGGCGTGGTGGGTTCGGGCGCAGACGGGATCGCCCTGGCGCTCCTGCGGCTGGACCGGGCCGTCGGTGCGGACCTCAGCATCGAGGGCCGGCCGGTCCGGCTCGACGTGCCCGGCTGGCTCAAGGCCGCGGTCGAAGAGGCGGTCGCCGCCTGAACGCCGCGCCCTCGCTTCAGGCCCAGACCACCCGCCCGAGGTCGGACCCGGGCGGCCGACCTGGCGACGCGCGTCAGCCCCGGGCGCTCGCGGACAGCTGGCAGGCCATGCCGGCGGACTTGGCCTGGCCGCAGGTCAGGATGTCTCGCACCTGGTCGGAGGGCGAGAACTCCATCACCCAGCCCGGCTTCCCGTCCGCGCAGGCCGTCTCGATGTAGTCGTCGCCATGCGGGTTCTGGCCGATGTAGCGGGCGGCGGAGACCTTGCAGGCCCCGCGGTTCCTGGAGGCCAGGACCGCGCTGTACTTGGCTAAGATCGGGGTGAGCGGGGTCAGGGTGCAGGCGCCGCTGGGCCCGAACTCGCCAGCCTTCACGCAGTCGACGAACTCCGTCTTGCCGGTGGCGACCTTGGGGAAGACGGCCACCACGCCATCCTGGCGGTTGGAGCAGGCCAGTTCCACGACGTCGCCGCCGGTGCTGTCCAGACCGATGGACCGGTACTTGGCCACGTCGCAGTTGAAGCCGGCCGCTTTGGCCTTCTGGGTGTAGCCCGCGCTCTCCTGCGCCATGATCTGGCTAGTGTCGCTGAGCTTGCAGCCGCCGAGGCCCTGGGCCTGGCCGCAGGTGATCACCTTGTCCAGGCCGCCGGTCCTGGTGGCCGCGATCACGAAGCCCGGCTGGGCCCCGCAGCCCACCTCGTAATAGGCGTCGCCGGTCTTGGAGTCGTTGCCGATGAAGCGGTCGGCTGAGATCTGGCAGGTCTTGCCGGCCTGGCCCGCCAGGGTGCTCAGCACGGCCACGTCCTGGGCCTTGCTGGTCAAGGTGCAGGCGTTGGCCCCACCCTCCGCCTGCAGGCAGGGCACCGCGATCACGGCGGTGGTGGCCGGCGGCACGGGGGCCTGGAGCAGGTAGCCCGGCCCTTCCTGGCAGGCCACCTCGTAGACGGTGGTGGTGGCGTTGGCGCCCAGGTAGCGGGCGTTGGTGGGGGTGCAGGTCACCGCCGCCGACGTGATGTAGGGCTTCAGACCCTGCTTGGGATCGGCGTTGCCGGGCAGGCGGCAGACCAGGCTCGGCTGGGCGGCCGTGGCCAGGCAGTCGAAGGCGCGGGTGCTGGCCGCGCCGCTCAGCAGCACGTAGCCCAGACCCTGCTGGCAGGCGACCTCGTAGACGTCCTGCTTGCCCTCCTTGCCGGTGGAGGCCCCGACATAGTAGGCGTCGGTCGGCGTGCACGTCACGCCGGCCTTCTGGATCACGGCGGGGACGTCCTTCATGCCCTTGTCCCGCTGGTCCTTGGTGATCGGGGCCTTGTCGGCCGCCTGGGCGACCGCGGGCGCCGCCCCCAGCGCCAAAGCCGCCAGCGCGAACAGCGCCGTCGCCAAACGTCTCATTCCGCCCGTCTCCTCAAGCTTGAGGCGACATAAGCCCGCAGGGGAGCGGTCGGTCAAGATGGAGGCGAGGCGCGTCTCCGCAGCGCCTCGGCCAGCTCCGTCATCATCGGCGCCCAGCGGTTGAAGCCCGGCGGGCTGAACACTTCGGCCCGTGGATACCAGGGATAGCGCCCGGTTCCCAACATCGGCCAGCCCCCCGGCGGGCAGACGAACCAGCTGGGCGCGCCGCAGGCCGCGGCCAGGTTGATGGTGGCGTTGGCGGGGCCGACCACGAGATCGAGCGCGCTGGCGAGCGCGGCGACCTCGTCCAGGTCCTCCTTCAGGTTAGGGCCGGGGGGCGTCCAGACCTCCACGCCCAGCACGTCGCGGGCGTAGGCGATCTCGGCGGTGCAGTCGCCGTACTGGAGGTTGACGAAGCGGACCCCCGGCGTGGCCAGTACCGGCGCCCATTCGGCGAAGGGCGAGTAGAAGCGGGACCGCTGCGAGCTGACCTTGAGGCTCTCCCAAAGCAGCCCGACCTTGGGACCGCGGCCGAGGTCCGCCAGCGCCTCGCGCCAGTAGCCGACCTGGGCGGGGTTGGCGTGCAGGTAGGCGGGCCGGGCGGGGAAGGCGTCCACCTCGCGGCGGAAGCGCTGCAGCAGGGAGGCCATGGGCGCCCAGAGGTCGAACGGCCGCCCCTTCGCGAAAGGGGCGGTGCGCACCGACTGGTGCTCGATCCGGTAGGTGGCGTGGGCGCCGACCTCGGCCTGCGGGAAGCTGCGGCGGAACAGGGGGACCAGCCGGCGCTCCACCGCGAGCGTCAGCCGGCCGTCGGGGCCCAGCGCGTCGAGCACGTCGGGGATCAGGTTGGCGAACAGCACCTCGTCGCCCAGGCCCTGCTCGCCGAAGACCAGCAGGCTGCGACCGGCCAGCGGCGCTTCCGGCGTCCAGGCCGGGTCGTCCACCGCGAAGTGGGTGACGTCGACGTGGCGGGGCTCCAGCCGCGCCTGGTAGGCGTCCCAGCCCTCGCCCAGCCGGCCGGAAGCGACCAGCATTGTGGAGCGGGCGAAGTTCATCATCGCCCGCTCGCTCTCGCTGACCGCGGGGCTCTGCAGCGCCGTCTCGCAGTCCTCCAGGGCGCCGGCCGCCTCGCCCAGCGACAGGCGGACGTTGGCGCGGTTGTAGCGGGCCTTGGCGAAGGCGGGATCCAGGCGCAGCGCCTCGTCGAAGAAGACCACCGCCTGGTCAGTCTCCCCCTGCTCCGCCAGGATGGCCCCCAGGGTGTTCCACAGCAGGGCGCTGCCGGGGTTCGCCAGGATCGCCGGGCGCAGCACCTCCAGGGCCTCGGCGTACCTGAGCTGGTCGCGGAGAGCGCAGGCCAGGTTGTTCGGGCCATCCACCGCGCCGGGACGCTCGGCGATGAAGTGGCGGAAGAACTGCTCGGCCACCGCATGAAGGCCCATCTGCATGGCCAGTCGCCCGAGGTCGTTGGCGAGATCCGCGTCCTGGGGATCGAGCTTCAGCGCGGTCTCGTAGGCGCCCAGCGCGCCGTTGAGGTCGCCGGCGCGCTCGCGGCACAGCGCCACCACGTGCCAGGCTAGGCCGCAGGCCGGATCGGCCTCCAGCACCTGGCCGGTGAGCTTCAGCGCCTCCTCGACGTCGTCGCCGTTCAGCGCCTGCATGGCGGCCGACAGCAGGGGCAGGACGGCCTGGGCCTTCAGCTCGGCCAGGGCGCGGGTCAGCTTTTCAAGCGGATCGGCGCCCGCGCTCGCGCCGGACGCGCGGGCGGGCTCGAGGCCCGGACTGGATGAAGCTTGGGCGTGCGCCATAGGGGCCTCCGGCGGTGGCGGGAGCTTTGGCCGGTTAGACTTAACGGCCTGCTAACCGTGAATCTTTAGGACGGGTTCAGCGCTGCGGGGCTAAGCGGTAGGCGCTCGCCCCGGACAGTGCGAGAGCGGTCGAACACCGCGGAAGGCCAGGTCATGCCTCTGAAGCTGTCGCTGAAGCCTGGTGAGAAGTTCGTGCTGAACGGCGCGGTGGTCCAGAACGGAGACCGGCGCGGCGTGCTGGTGCTGCAGAACAAGTGCTCGGTCCTGCGCGAGAAGGACATCATGCAGGCGGAGGAGGCCAATTCCCCCGCACGTCGGGTCTATTTTCCGGTGATGATGATGTATCTCGACGAGTCCGAGGCCGCCGCCCACTTCGGCGAGTTCTCCCAGCGCCTGAACGACTTCATGGGGGTGGTCCGCAACGCGGACGTACTGGCCGAATGCGTGAACGTCTCCAAGCACGTCCTGGGCCGCAACTACTACAAGGCGCTGATGTGCTGCCGGAAGCTGATCGATTACGAGGACGAGAGATTAGGGCATGTCGCTGCAGGCCTACCAGCAAGCGTCGCAACGGGCTGAGAGCCCGCGCGAGACCGAGTACCGGCTGTTCGTCGAGGTGACGCGCGCCCTGATGGAAGCTGCGCGCGCCGACCGCAGCGACCTGAAGGCGCGGGTGGCCGCGCTGGACTGGAACCGGCGGCTTTGGGCCGCGCTCGCCGCCGACTGCGCCAGCCCCCACAACCGCCTGCCCGACGGCACCCGCGCCAGCATCATCTCGCTCAGCCTGTTCGTCAGCCGTCAGACCAGCCAGGTGATCCGCAACAAGGGCGATCTCGACCTGCTCATCGAGGTCAACCGCTCCATCATGCAGGGCCTCACCCCCGGCGGCGGCGCGCCCACCGCCCAGGCGGCCTGACGCCGCGCACCCCGCGGCGAGCGGGTCGTCATCCCGGCATGGCCTTGCGGAAATTTCGGTGAGGGCGGGATCGCTTTCCGCAAAGTCCCGCGTTAGGGAGGCGTTAGGCTCCCGCTCCGCCAGGTTGGGGGTCGATTTCGCCGCGACGCAAGAAGCGCGGCCGCCTGGGTGGTGAGCATGAAGAACACGCAAGCCCTGAGCCTGCACGTCCCCGAACCGCAGACCCGCCCCGGCGACCAGCCGGACTTCACGCGGCTGCAGCTGCCCGCCGCCGGCAGTGTCGAGCAGCCAGGCATCTCCACCCCCGCCCTGCAGATGCGCGAGCTGGCCTACGGCCTGATCCGGGTGCTGGACGAGGAGGGGCGCGCCGTCGGCCCCTGGAACCCGCGGGTGGACCCCGAGACGCTCCGGCGCGGCCTGAAGGCGATGCTGCTGACCCGGGCCTTCGACGACCGCATGTACCGGGCCCAGCGCCAGGGCAAGACCAGCTTCTACATGAAGTGCACCGGCGAGGAGGCGGTGGCCTGCGCCCAGGCGCTCGTCCTGACCCAGGAAGACATGTGCTTCCCGACCTATCGCCAGCAGGGCCTGCTGATCACCCGCGGCTATCCGCTGGCGACCATGATGAACCAGATCTATTCCAACGCTTCCGACCCCATCAAGGGTCGCCAGCTGCCGGTGATGTACTCCTCCAAGGCGTTCGGCTTCTTCACCATCTCCGGTAACCTCGGCACCCAGTATCCCCAGGCGGTGGGCTGGGCGATGGCGTCGGCCTACAAGGGCGACGACAAGATCGCCGCCGCCTGGATCGGCGACGGGGCGACGGCGGAAGGCGACTTCCACTCCGCCCTGACCTTCGCCAGCGTCTACCGCGCGCCGGTGATCCTGAACATCGTCAACAACCAGTGGGCCATCTCCAGCTATCACGGCATAGCGGGGGGCGATCAGACCACCTTCGCCGCCCGCGGCGTAGGCTACGGTCTGCCGGCGCTGCGGGTGGACGGCAACGACTTCCTGGCCGTCTACGCCGCCACTGAGTGGGCGGCCGAGCGCGCCCGCTCCAACCTCGGCGCCACGGTGCTAGAACTCTACACCTACCGCGCCGCCCAGCACTCCACCTCCGACGACCCGGCGCGCTATCGCCCGGCGGAGGAGGCCGGCGGCTGGCCGCTGGGCGATCCCGTGCTGCGCCTAGCCGCCCACCTGATCGGGCTCGGCGAGTGGTCCAACGAACAGCACAAGGCCTATGAGGCGGAAGCGGTCGAGCAGGTCCGCGCCGCGGGCAAGGAAGCCGAGGCCATCGGCACGCTCGGCCAGTCTCGGCCTGAGGCGGCGACGATGTTCGAGGATGTCTACAAGGACATGGACTGGCGGCTGCTGCGCCAGAAGCGCGAAGCGGGATTCTGACCCACATGCCCGCGATGAACATGATCCAGGCGCTGAACTCCGCCCTGGACAACATGCTGGCGAAGGACCCCGACGTCCTGATCTTCGGCGAGGACGTGGGCTTCTTCGGGGGCGTGTTCCGCGTCACCGACGGGTTGCAGAAGAAGCACGGCCTGACCCGCTGCTTCGACGCCCCGATCGCGGAGGGCGGGATCGTCGGCGCCGCCATCGGCATGGGCGCCTATGGCCTGCGCCCCGTGGTGGAGATCCAGTTCGCCGACTACATCTACCCCGCCTACGACCAGCTGGTCAGCGAGGCGGCGCGGCTGCGCTATCGCTCGGCGGCGGACTTCACCGCCCCCATGACCATCCGCAGCCCTTACGGCGGCGGCATCTTCGGCGGCAACACCCATTCCCAGAGCGTGGAGGCCCTGTTCACCCACGTGGCGGGGCTGAAGACGGTGATCCCGTCCAACCCCTACGACGCCAAGGGCCTGCTGATCGCCTCCATCGAGGACGACGACCCGGTGCTCTTCCTGGAGCCCAAGCGCATCTACAACGGTCCCTTCGACGGCCACCACGAGAAGCCCGTCTCGCCCTGGGCCGGCCACCCGATGGCGGAGGTGCCGGCGGAGCACTACACCGTGCCGCTGGGCAAGGCGCACACCCTGCGCGAGGGCAAGGACCTTACCGTGCTGGCCTACGGCGTCATGGTGCACGTGGCCCTGGCCGCGGCGCAGGACAGCGGGATCGATGCGGAAGTGATCGACCTGCGCACCCTGGTGCCTGTCGACATCGAGGCCATCGAGGCCTCGGTGAAGAAGACCGGCCGCTGCGTCATCGTGCACGAGGCCACCCGCACCTCCGGCTTCGGCGCGGAGCTGTCGGCGCTGGTGCAGGAGGCCTGTTTCTACCACCTGGAAGCGCCCATCGAGCGAGTGACCGGTTGGGACACCCCCTATCCCCACGCCTTCGAGTGGGACTATTTCCCCGGGCCCGAGCGGGTGGCCAAGGCCATGCGCCGCGTGATGGAGGGCTGAGCCATGGGACGCTTCACCTTCCGCCTGCCCGACGTGGGCGAAGGCACCGCCGAGGCTGAGATCGTCGCCTGGCACGTGGCCGAGGGCGACGTGGTCGAGGAGGACGCCCCCCTCGTCGACGTGATGACCGACAAGGCGACGGTGGAGATCACCTCGCCGGTCTCCGGCAAGGTCGTCGTGCGCCGGGGCGAGCCGGGCGAGATGTTCGCCGTCGGCGGCCCTATCGTCGAGTTCGACACCGACAGCGGCGCGCCAGCTGCCGAGCCGGTGATGGGCGTGCCGAACCCTACCGGCCAGCGTAATGTCGAGGCTCGCGAAGCGCCGCCGACGACGCCCGAGATGGAACGCCCGGAGGCCCCCTCCGTCGGCTTCGCCGCCACCTCCCCCAGGGGGGGGGGATCAGAGGTCCTCGATCCTTCCCCCCTGGGGAAGGAGGACCAGGCGAAGTCTGGTGGAGGGGACTCCACCGCGCCGGCCTTCTTCGAGAGTCCGCCCGAGCGCCCCTTGACTTCGCCGGCGATCCGCCGCCGCGCGCGCGAGGCGGGCGTGGAACTTGTCGAGGTGCACGGCACCGGCCCTGACGGCCGCATCACCCGCGAGGACTTCGACGCCCACCTTGACCAGCCTAAAGCCGTAGCCAAGCCTCCATCCGCCGTCACCTCTGACGAGGTCACCGAGGTCAGGGTCATCGGCCTTCGCCGCAGAATCGCGGAGAAGATGTCGGAGGCCAAGCGCCGCATCCCCCACTTCGCCTACATGGAGGAGTGCGACGTCACCGAGCTGGAGGAGCTGCGCGTCCACCTGAACGCCACAAAGCGGGCGGATCAGCCCAAGCTCACCTTGCTCCCGTTCATGATCCGCGCCCTGGTCAGGGCGCTGCCCAGCTACCCTCAGATCAACGCCCGCTATGACGACGAGGCGGGGATCGTACGCCGCTACGCGGCCGTCCACCTTGGCGTGGCGACCCAGACGCAGAACGGCCTCATCGTTCCGGTGATCCGCCACGCCGAGCGCCACGACGTCTGGGCGCTCGCCACTGAGATCGGCCGCCTCGCCAAGGCCACCCGGGAGGGAAAGGCGAGTTCAGCCGAGCTGTCCGGCTCGACCATCACCCTGACCAGCCTCGGGCCGCTCGGCGGTCTGGTCCACACCCCGGTGATCAACCACCCCGAGGTGGCCATCGTCGGGCCGAACAAGATCGTGGAGCGGCCGGTGGTGCGTCACGGCCAGATCGCGGTGCGCAAGATGATGAACGTCTCCTCCTCCTTCGACCATCGGGTGGTGGACGGCTGGGACGCCGCGGAGTTCATCCAGGCGATCAAGGGCCTGCTGGAGCACCCCGCCACCCTGTTCATGGACTGAGGCGCGGAACTGCGGCCAAGCTTGGCCGTTAGTTCAATGGGACGGGGAGCCTTCGCCCCCCGTGGCGTCGATACCAGGGGGCTGCCATGCTCGAGACCATCATCATCATCGTGCTGATCCTGGCGGTGATCGGCGCCTTGCCGTCCATGGGCTGGAACTCCGGCCGGTCGTGGGGCTACTACCCCAGCGGCGGCATCGGCCTGATCGTGGTGATCCTCATCGTGCTCTGGCTGCTGCACGTCATCTGAGGCGCAGTCCGCGCCCGGCGGCGCTTACGTGCGCCGCGCGAGGGCGGAGGCGTAATCCTCCCGGGTATTGAGGTTGGCGAAGCCGCCTACGTCGTCGAAGCTGACTTCGGCCGCCCCGATCCGCTCCAGAAGGCGATTTATCGGCGGATGTCCGGCCTCGGCCTCGATCGTCTCCAGGGCGGCGACCGGCCAGAGGGCGCAGAGCGGATGCCGTCCCTCGGCAGTGACCGCGACGGCTCCGCCGGGTTTCAGGCCGGCCCCTAGCCTTTTGACCAGATCCCCCGGCAGGAACGGCGTGTCGCAGGGGCTGGTCACCAGCCATTCCAGGCCTTGCGCGGTCGCCCAGCGCAGCCCCGCCTGGATCCCCGCCAGGGGACCGTCCACATCGCCGGCTGCGTCGGCCAGGCAGGCAAGGCTCCGCGCGGCCGCGTAGGCAGCGGCGGCGGAGCCCGCCCGGGCGCTGATGGCCAGCGGCGAGGCCCCGCAGGCCAGCACCCGCTCCACCCGGGCGATGAGCGGTTGGCCGTCCAGCTCGACCAGGGCCTTCTCCCGTCCGAAGCGGCTGGAGCGTCCGCCCGCCAGGATCAGGCCGCCGATCAAAGGACGATCCGCTGCGGATGGGTGAACACCTCGAACCCGTCCGGCCGGGCGACCGCCACGAGCGTCAGGCCCGCGGCCTCGGCGGTCTCTATGGCCAGGGTGGTGGGGGCGGAGACCGCGATCAGCACGCCCGTCCCGATCACCGCCGCCTTCTGCACCATCTCCACCGAAACGCGGCTGGTGAGCACGACCGCGCCCTCGGCGCCGGCCACCTGTGCGCCCGGGCCGCCGACGCGGGCC
>CAXUEN010000071.1:0-9073 GCA_964249945.1 uncultured Caulobacteraceae bacterium
AGCCCCTAGAAACGGCAGCGGCGGCGACGCCCCCCTCACCCTGCTTCGCGCGGTCGCCTCCCCCCGCGGCGCAGGGGGAGAGAACTTGGCACGATCCCAACCTCTACTCCGGATTCTCCAGGCTGAAGGTCTGGCTCTGTTCGTCGAAGGCGAACAGCTCCGCATACCGTCCCCAGTTCACCGCAGCGTCCATGGTCTCCTCGGCGTAGTCCTGGCTCATCACGTCCTCCAGCTCCTCGGAGAAGCGGCGGTAGGGGGCCATGTGAGTCGGCCGTTCGTCCAGCACCCGGCGGATCAGGGCGACGATGGGCACGTGCGCCACCAGCTGGCGGCCGAACAAGCGCTTTCGCGTGTCGCTGTCGCCGTCCACGAACTGGCGGCCGGCCTCGCTGAGGGTGATGTCGCCGTGCGCCACCTCGGCGAAGCGCATGAGCTGCAGCGACTCGGCGAGCGGGAACAGCTCGTCGATCTCCATCTGCAGGTCGTCGGCGATCTCGGGCAGGTCGGCGCGGCCGTTGAAGGGCGGCTTGGCCAGCTCCTCCATCAGGCCGGCCAGCAGGTTGGTGGACACGCTCGCCAGCCCCATGCCAACGCCCTGGCTGGCGGCGACGTCGGGGGTGGGCTGCTCGGCCTTCAGCTTGGGGTCGAACGGGTTGGTCATGCGCCCGTAGATGTCGTCCACCAGCTGGCGGAAGGCAGGCTCGCCGCGGTCGCGCGGATGGGCGAGGTCGACCCGGATCTCGTGGGCGATACGGCCGGGGTTGGAGGCGAAGATGATGATGCGGTCGCACATCAGGACCGCCTCCTCGATGTTGTGGGTCACCAGCAGGATGGAGGAGAGCGGCAGCTTGCGCTCCTGCCACAGCTCCACCAAGTCGGTGCGCAGCGTCTCGGCGGTGAGCACGTCCAGCGCAGAGAAGGGCTCGTCCATCAAGAGCAGCTCAGGATGCACCACGAGCGCCCGGGCGAAGCCGACCCGCTGGCGCATGCCGCCGGACAGCTCGCGCGGATAGGCGGACTCGTAGCCGTCGAGCCCGATCAGGTCGATGGCCGCCACTGAGCGCGAACGCCGCTCCGCCGCGGGCACCCCCAACGGCTCCAACCCGATCTCCACGTTTTCCAGCACCGTCAGCCAGGGGAACAGAGCGAAGCTCTGGAAAACCATGGCGATGCCCTGGGACGGTCCCGTGACCGGCCGGCCCCGCCAGCGCAGCTCGCCCGCCACAGGCCGCGCCAGGCCGGCGATGATGCGGAGCAGGGACGACTTGCCGGAGCCGGAGCGGCCGAGCAGGCCCACGATCTCGTTGCCCCGCAGGTCGAGGTTGATGTCCTCCAGCACCAGCAGGTCGTTGCCCGAGCCCTTGGAGTAGGACTGCCGGACGTGGCTGATCTCCAGCAGGGAGCGGCCGGTGGGGGCTTCGGCTACGGCGGTGTCGGTCATGGCCTTCTCCCAGCCTCGTACGCCAACCCCTCTCCCCGATGGAACGCGGGAAAGCTAGTCCAGACGCAACCGCTTGGACGCATACTCGAACAGGGGCCTCCAGAGGGCGCGATTGAAGCCGACGACGAACACGCTCATCACCGCCGCCCCCAGCACCACGCGCGGGAAGTCCGCCCGCGTGGTGGACTGGAAGATGAACGAGCCCAGCCCCCGGGCGGTGAGGGTAGTGGGTCCCCAGCTCGCCACCTCGGCGGCGATCGAGGCGTTCCACGCGCCGCCCGAGGCCGTGATCGCGCCGGTGACGTAATAGGGGAAGACACCCGGCAGCGCGACCCTGCGCCACCAGCTCCAGCCCCGCACGCCGAAGCTGCGCGCGGCCTCCTGCAGGTCGCTCGGGAAGGCGGAGGCGCCGGCGATGACGTTGAACAGGATGTACCACTGGGCGCCCAGGATCATCAGCGACGACAGCCAGATGTCGGCCGAGGCGTGGAAGCGCACGACGGCCACCACCACCAGCGGAAACAGCAGGTTGCTTGGAAAGGCGGCCATGAACTGCACGATCGGCTGCACCCGGGACGCCACCGCCGGACGCAGCCCGATCAACACGCCCACGGGAACCCAGATCAGGCTGGAGACGGCGATCAGCACGAGCACACGGACCAGGGTCAAGCCGCCCAGGCCCACCACGCCGAGCGCCTCCATCGGGCTGACCTCCGCCCCGACATATGCGACCACCCGCCAGACCACCCAGCCGGCGAACGCCGCGATGAGCGCGAAGAAGGCGTAGTCGGCCCTGCGGCTCGACCAAGCCTTGGCCAGACGGCGCGACGGCGGCCGGCCGCCGCCCACGTGCACCCGTGTCACCGCGCCTGCCATTTGGGCGAAGGGCATCCAAACCCGTCGCGCCAGCTGGGCGCGCTGGAAGAAGTTCAGCAACCACGACTCCGTCGGCGGCCCCATCGCCGGCGCGAGCTCCACAGTGAACTTCTGCGACCACGCCACCAGGGGCCGGAACAGCAGCTGGTCATAGGCCAGAATCACCAGGGCCATGGTCAGGATCGCCCAGCCGATGGCGGGAAGGTCCTGGTGCTGGATGGCCACCGCCACGTAGGAGCCCACCCCCGGCAGGGTGATGGACAGCTTGCCGACGGTGAACACCTCCGACGCCACCACGAAGAACCAGGCGCCCGACATCGACATCATGGCGTTCCAGACGAGGCCCGGCGCGGCAAACGGCGCCTCCAGCACCCAGAACCGCCGCCAAGGGCCGAGCCTCAAGGAATCGGACACGTCGCTGAGGTCGCGCGGCACCGTCTTCAGCGACTGGTAGAAGCTGAAGGTCATGTTCCAGGCCATGCTGGTGAAGATGGTGAACACCGCCGCCAGCTCCGCCCCGAACACCTGCCCCGGCGCCAGCGCCAGGAAGAAGCTGAGGGTGAAGGAAAGGAAGGTCAGGATCGGCAGCGACTGCAGGATGTCCAGCAGCGGCACCAGCACCACCTCGGCCCGCCGGCTCTTCGCCGCCACCGCGCCGTAGGTGAAAGTGAACAGGATCGAGCAGGCCATCGCCGCCAGCATCCGCAGCGTAGTGCGCAGAGCGTAATTGGGAAGGGCGCGTGGATCGAGCGAGATGGGGCTTCGCGCCGCCGTGGACAGCGGCTGCAGGGTCTCATGGCCCCCCACCGCGATCAGGGCCAGCGCGCCGATCACCAGGGCGAAGATCGCTACGTCCCAAACGCTGGGCACGAACCGCCAGCTGTTGCGCACGGCCAGGAGGGGGTGAACGGTGGCCACGGCGTCCCCTCCCGTGAGCTGCGCGAACGGCTTCGGTGGGGCTCTAGCCAAGAACAGCGGCAGCGGCAATCGCGCTGGCGTGAAGGCGGCGAGGCGGGTGCGTCTCCCGCGCCTCACGCCATGGTGATTAGGCCACAGTCACGATCTGGGTGAAGGACACGCCTTGGATAGAGGTCCAAATCCTGGCGTCCGCCGCCGGCCCTGAACGTCGCGGCGGACGCGCCCTTTTCGCGCTTGGTCGATCTAGCGGTTTGCGGGACCGGCCTGAGCGGTAGTCACCGCATGCGGCTGCACCGGCGCGGCCACCGCAGAGACGGCTGGGAGCGGCGTTCCAGTGTTCACTGCAGACTGGCTCGCGGCCACATCATCGTCACGCACATCCACCGCGGCCTTGTCGGCCTCGTAGGGAATGAGATGGGCCGTCGTAGCCGGTCCGCCGGAGGCGGCGATCAATTCGGCATCGCGTTCGCCCTGGATGCCCGCGTCCTGCGCCTGAGAGATGCCGGCGTAGAGCAGACCGCCCCCCAGCATCACGCCGATCAGGGCGCCACGCGCAGCAGCCTTACGCATTGGAAAACCCACCGAAAACCTCCATATGATGAAGCGTTCGACAGGGGCCGGCGCGAGCGTCGGTTTGACCCGTCCTGACCCGGTGATAAGTCTTAACGAAGCCTTAAGGTTGCCGATTCGCGTGCCGCACGAACGCTGGCTGCAAGGCGCTCCTTCCAACCCCGATCGGCCTCCTCCTTGAGCGACATCCTACCCCCAGGCTCACCCCCCAGCGGCGGCCACGTCTCCCCCATCGCCATCGAGGCGGAGATGAAGCGGTCCTATCTCGACTACGCCATGAGCGTGATCGTGAGCCGGGCGCTGCCCGACGCGCGCGACGGCTTGAAGCCCGTGCACCGGCGCATCCTGTTCTCCATGAACGAGAACAGCTTCTCCTCGTCGGGCCCGTACCGGAAGTGCGCCCGCGTCGTGGGCGACGTGATCGGCAAGTACCACCCGCACGGCGACCAGTCGGTCTATGACGCCCTGGTGCGCATGGCCCAGCCCTTCTCCATGGGGCTGGTGCTGATCGACGGGCAGGGCAATTTCGGCTCGGTAGACAACGATCCGCCCGCGGCCATGCGCTACACCGAGTGCCGGATGACGAAAGGCGCCGAGGCGCTGCTGGCCGACATCGACAAGGACACCGTCGACTTCCAGGACAACTACGACGGCGCCGAGCACGAGCCCGTCGTGCTGCCCGCCCGTGTCCCTAACCTGCTGGTCAACGGGGCCGGCGGCATTGCGGTCGGCATGGCCACCAACATCCCGCCGCATAACCTGGGAGAGGTCGTGGACGCCTGCCTGGCGCTCATCGACGACCCCACCACCGACCTGGAACGCCTGCTGGAGATCGTGCCGGGGCCGGACTTCCCCACCGGCGGCGAGATCATCGGCCGCTCGGGCGCGCGTCAGGCGCTGATGACGGGGCGGGGCCCCGTGATCATGCGCGGCAAGGCCTCGATCGAGACTACCAAGCGCGACCGCGAAGCCATCATCATCACCGAGATTCCCTACCAGGTGAACAAGGCCGCCATGGTCGAGCGCATCGCCGAACTGGTGCGCGACAAGCGCATCGAGGGCGTCAGCGACCTGCGCGACGAAAGCGACCGCGACGGCATGCGCGTGGTGATCGAGCTGAAGCGCGACGCGTCCTCGGACGTTACGCTGAACCAGCTGTTCCGCTACACCCCGCTGCAGACCTCCTTCGGCGTCAATATGCTGGCCCTGAACCGCGGCCGGCCCGAGCAGATGGGGCTGCGCAAGCTGCTCGACCTGTTCCTGGAGTTCCGGGAAGAGGTCGTGGTCCGCCGGACCAAGTTCGAGCTGTCCAAGGCCCGCAACCGCGGCCACGTGCTGGTGGGCCTGGCCATCGCGGTCGCCAACATCGACGAGGTCATCGCGCTGATCCGCAGCTCCGCCAACGCCAACGAGGCGCGCGAGCGGCTGTGCGCCAAGGACTGGCCCGTCGGCGACATGATCGAACTGATCGGCCTGATCCAGGACCCCCGCACGGTGGTGCTGGACGGCGGCCTGATCCGCCTGTCCGACGAGCAGGCCCGCGCCATCCTGGCCCTGACCCTCTCCCGCCTCACCGGCCTCGGCCGCGACGAGATTTTCGGCGAAGCCCGCTCCCTGGCCGAGGCCATCGCCGGCTATCTGGCCATCCTGGGCTCGCGCGAGCGGATCATGGCCATCGTGCGCGAGGAACTGGTCGCCGTCCGCGACGCCTTCGCGGTCCCCCGCCGCACCGCCATCGTGGAGGGCGACGCCGACGTCGAGGACGAGGACCTGATCCCGCGCGAGGAGATGGTGGTCACCGTCACCCACGGCGGCTACGTCAAGCGCACGCCGCTCTCGGCCTACCGGACCCAGCATCGGGGTGGCAAGGGCAAGTCCGGCATGGCCATGAAGGACGAGGACGCGGTCACCCGCATCTTCTCCGC
This sequence comes from uncultured Caulobacteraceae bacterium, assembly GCA_964249945.1. Taxonomy (GTDB): domain Bacteria; phylum Pseudomonadota; class Alphaproteobacteria; order Caulobacterales; family Caulobacteraceae; genus CAHJWH01. The sequence continues at coordinate 5,731 of CAXUEN010000071.1, forward strand.
CTCCACCCACGCCCCGGTGCTGTTCTTCTCCTCCGCCGGCAAGGTCTACAAGCTGAAGGTCTGGAAGCTGCCGAACGCTGTGGCCAACGCCCGCGGCAAGGCCTTCATCAACCTGCTGCCGCTGGAGCCCGGCGACCGCATCACCACCGTCCTGCCTCTCCCCGAAGACGAGGCGGCCTGGGAAAAGCTGGACGTGATGTTCGCGACTTCCTCAGGCGACGTGCGGCGCAACAAGCTCAGCGACTTCGTGCAGGTGAACCGCGCCGGCAAGATCGCCATGAAGCTCGGCGAAGGCGAGCACATCCTGGGCGTCCAGCTCTGCACCGAGGATCAGGACGTGCTGCTCACCACCGCCGGCGGCCGCTGCATCCGCTTCGCGGTGGGCGACACGCGCGTGTTCCAGTCCCGCGAGTCCACCGGCGTGCGCGGCGTCCGCCTGGCCGCTGGCGATGAGGTCATCTCCATGGCGATCCTCCGCCACGTGGAGGCCGATCCTGCCGAGCGGGCGGCCTACCTGCGCCAAGCGGCGGCGGCGCGGGCCGCCACGACAGGCGACACCACCGATGCGGAAGGCGAGCTGGCCGAAGCGCGTGAGATCGAAGCCGAAGAGGGCGTCGACGTCGGCGCCGAACTGCCCCTGTCCGAGGAGCGCTACATCCAGCTCGGCGCGGCGGAGCAGTTCATCCTCACCGTCACCGACAACGGCTACGGCAAGCGCACCTCCGCCTACGACTACCGCCTCACGGGCCGAGGCGGCCAGGGCCTGATCGCCCACAACCTGGCCCGGGGCGGCAAGCTCGCCGCCAGCTTCCCCATCGAGGAGAGCGACGAACTGCTGCTCGTCACCGACGGCGGCCAGCTGATCCGCACCCGCGTGGACGCAGTCCGCATCGCCGCCCGCAACACCCAAGGCGTGACGATTTTCCGCACCGCCGAGGGCGAGCGGGTGGTGTCGGTGGAGCGGCTGGAGGCGGCGGGGGAGGAAGCGGAAGGCGGCTAATAAGCTGGACTTACTTGCCAGCCCTTGGTGGTGACGGCGGCGACGGTGTCGGTGAAACATACCCGCAACGACAAGCCCGCAGTCAGACTTCCACGAGCCTAGCTACGGATGCTACGCTGCGTTGTTAGACGTACGCGGATCGCAATGCCCTCAAGCCGCTTGAACCGCCTGCTTCCCTACCTCTTCCTGGTGACGGGCATCCTTGCCGTCATCCAGCTGACCACTACGATCGGTCACCTCGCCCACATTAGCGGTGCAGCAGACTGGATCGCGCATCATCTGCAGACGCTTGGCCTGATCTTCGCCGGTCTGGCGGCCCTGACATGGCTCGTCGTGCTGCTCGGCCTCTTGCGCCGCAAGAACCTTTTGCCGAAAATTCTGACTGATCGGAGATGGCTGATGGACATTCTGGACCGTCTCACCAACCGCGCCGAGCTGGAGCGGCGAATTGCTGAACAGGTCGACTCGATCTTTGTCGACGCAGAAGCCCTCGCTGCGGCGATCAAGGCGCGTGTTGTGGGTCAAGATCAAATCTGTACCGACCTCGCCGCCCAAATCCGGCGCAGGCTGGCGCTCAAGCAACGGGGCAAACCGGTCGGCGTATTCCTGTTCGCCGGTCCTCCCGGTGTAGGCAAGACCTGGCTCGGCAAGGTGCTGGCGGACGCGCTAGGACGTCGGCTGCTGCACTTTGACATGACTCAGTTCTCGGCCAGCGCTTTCGGCGCCAGTTCGCTGTTTGGCACCGCCAAGGGCTATGTCGGCTCGCAGGACTACGGCAAGCTGACCGCAGCGCTGCGCGACACGCCGGACGCCGTAGTCCTGCTCGATGAGATCGAGAAGGCCCATGGGGACGTACACAAGAACTTCCTCACCGCCTGGAACGACGGCTTCATCACCGAGAAGTCCGACGGCAAGCAGATATCCACCACCCGCTCCATCTTTGTGCTGACCACCAATGCCGCCGTGGATACGCTAGCCGAGCTAAGCCGGCAGTTTGCCCAAGATCCCGACGGTCTAAGGAGCGGCGCTGTCGAGGCGCTGCGCGCCGCCGGGTTTGCGCCCGAGGTGTTGAACCGGATTGACCGTATCTTCGTCTTCGAGCCTCTATCGGGCCTGGATGTGGCCCGGGTCTCCGCTCTTGAGATCGAACGCATGATTGCGGGCTACGGCCTTACCGTGGCGGCGGGCGGCATCGATCCGCAGGTGCTGTTCGACCTGATGAACCGTCAGAAGCGGATGGGCGTAGGCGCCTCCTCGCGCGACCTGACGCGGGCGATCGAAGAGTCCATTGCCGACTCGCTGATCGCCGCCAAGGAAAAAGGCGCGATAGCGGTCTCCCTGGTGCAGGGAGAACATGGGGTGCATGCCGAGCCAGCCCAGGCGGTCCCCTTCCCTGCGGCGCAGGCGCGAGGCTGACACAAGATGCTCGAGCCGGAAGGCCTAGCCTCAAGCCGGGGACACGGACAGGCCCAGGATCGCGGACCTGTCCAGAAGAGCGGTCTGTGGAAAGAGGCTCCGGCTTGGCGGAACCTGACCCTCACGGCGTCAGGACTCACGGTCGCCGCGCTAGCCCTTTCGCTTCACTCAGCCAGGGAAGCGCCTGCCCCCGTGGCACAGCCGGGTCCGCCCCGTCCTGCGACTACGATGACGTCCCCGGCGCCATCGTCAAGCGTCACGGCCGCCCCGCCCGTGATGGTCTTTGCTCCGCCCCAGCTGAATGGGCCGCCGCCGCAGGCCCTGCGAACAACTCCTCCTGCAGCTATGGCGGCGTCACGGGCTCAAGAACCGGTTACAGCGTCTGCACCAATCCGAACCGCCTCCATTCCGCCCCTCCCACCATCGCCCCCACAGACCACTGCTGATCCTGGTCCCGCGCTACAGGCCTCCCCCAAATCTTCTGCTTCGTCGGCGCCGCAGACAGACGCTCCAGGTTCTCAGACGGCTCAAGACATTGCATCGCCACAGACATGCCGCCTGAGGCTACCGGGATTGCCTACGCAAAGTGCGAGCGGCACGGTCCTCGCCGTGATCCCTCAATCAGAGGTACTTGCGTCCATTCCAGACACTGAACTAGTCCAAGGTGGCAAACTTGACCCAGCGTTTAAAGACACTCCACGTGTGAAGGTGCGATTGGATAACGGGGGGTACGGGAACATAGCTGTTCCAGAGTATCTGCAAGTCCATATTGGAGATCAAGTCACATTACATAGCGGATACCGCAATATGAAGCTGCCCTGTAATTATGTTCCAGCGACTATTACGGCAGACAAATCTGCGCCGACAACCTCATCGCGATGAGGTTGGTACGCTCCAGGCGCGGGTCCCTTGGCTGCTCTGGTGCAG
>CAXUEN010000072.1:0-9022 GCA_964249945.1 uncultured Caulobacteraceae bacterium
GTGCGCATCCTCAACACCCCGGCCTACTGGAACACGCTCCGCGCCCACGCCGACTACGTCGTGATCGACGCGCCGGCGCTGGCCCGCTCCCCCGCCGCCCTGGCCATAGCCCCCCTGGCCGACGCCAACGTGCTGGTGGTCTCGGGCGACCAGCGGGACGTCGCCTCGGCCCAGCGGCTGAAGGTCGCTCTCGGCGAGGCCGGCGGCCGCTGCGCCGGCGTGGTGTTCAACCGCGCGCCAGCCAGCCCCCCGCGCTTCCTGAGCCAGTTCCTGCCGTAATCGGCACCGCGATAACGGCGAGATAGCCGGACCTTCACCACAGCTTCACGGCGAGATAAGCCCACCTGCGCGCCTGCCCCGCCCTTGCGCAAGGCCGGTTGTAGTCCTGCCTGACCTTGCCCTAGATGGCGAGAGCGGGGGAAGCGGATGACGGCGAGCTTGAGTCCGACCTGGGGTCCGTTCAGCGACGTGGGCGACGCCCGCACCCGGCTGAGCCGGTTCGAGGACCAGGCGTGCGCGCCGAGCGTGTTCGTGGTCTGGGCCGCCGACGACACCATCTACACCCTGCGCCCGCCGCTGGCCGACGGGAACGGCTTCGGCGACGTGGTCATCTTCCACTGGCCGCGCGTGCCGGCCCCGCCCAAGCCCGCGCCGTCCGGCTTCTGGGCCAACCTCAAGGCCTTCCTCAACCGCGCCGCCGAGGCGCAGTACCAGGCTTCCCAGGCCGAGGCGGCGGGGAACATGGCGCTGGGCCAAGCCATGGGCGACGTGTTCGACCGCATGATCCACACCCACAGGGACGACGGCCTGGGCGTGGTCTTCGACGTGCTCTGCATCGGGCTGTCCATCGCCCTGATCCCCACCGGGATCGGGCTGGTCACCACCTTGGCGGGCGCAGCGGCGATCGGCGGCGTCCTGCTCCTGGGCATGGACGGGGCCGCCTACGGCATGGAGCTGGCCGGGAATGACGAGGCCGCCGAAAGTTTCAAGAAGGCCACCGAAGTCCCGCGCATCATCGCCACGGTCGCCACCCTGCCCGACCTGTTCAAGGGCGGCTTCGAGGTTGTGCGCGCTTTGAGGGAGGTCTCCGAAGCCCTGCCGGCGGCCCAGCGCACCGCCGCCGCCGCCGACCGGCTGGCGGCGCGGACCGCCAACGCCAACCGGGCCGACCGCTACGCGCAGATCGCGGAGAAGGCGCACCTGCGCGCCCAGATCCGTCGCCAGCAGATCGCGGCCCTGCTGCAGCGGGGGATCGCCCCGCGAGGCACCGGGCTCGGCGGCGCGACCCTGCTCGTGCGCGAGGAGATCGAAAACGACAAGTCGGCCTATCACCAGGTCCTGACGCGACTGCAAATCCATTCCCTATCGCTGAAGAAGTGAGTCCCTGATGGTCTTTACAAACCCCCAGAGCCGGACGCCGAGCGCAGGTTACGGGTGGTGCATGCTCTTCGCACTTCCGGGCGCCTTCTTTCTCTTCCTGTCGCTTTATGGAAGCTACCAGCAGTCGATCGGCCGCAGCCCGGTCGACGCCATGAACTGGATTGGCGACGTGGCCTTCGCCGGCATCTTCGTCCTGCTGTTCACCCTGCGCCTGATCTTCTGGAGCCGCTCGCCGCCGGCGCTGCAGAGCGCCCTGCGCCTGGCCTTCACGGCGTTCTTCGGAGCGACCGTGGTCCTGAGTGCTGTGGCGGTGGTGGTCGCCCTCATCGTCACGGGCCGCGGCGGCCCCCACGCCGAGCCCGTCTTCATCGCCTGCTTCACCGCCCTGGCCGCCCTCTGCCAGATCGGCTCGGTCATCTGGCTCCTGCGCTACCGCCAGGAGTGAGGCGGGCGCGGTAGGCCGTCCCGATCAGGCGGCGAGGCCGAAGCGGGCCAGTTCGGCTTCGAAGGCGGCGCGATAGGCGGCGGCCTCCGCCTCGGGCAGCCAGTCGGTCATCTGCGGCACGATGGTGCGGTAGAGGTTGACCTGGGTCGAGGGCCACGGCGCGACCTCGGCGCCGCGCGCTTGCCCAAGGATTCGCTCCAACCGCGCGCGCACCTTGTCCGGATCGGGACGATAGGCGGCGCGCTCGGGCGCGGCCTCGGCGGCGAACAGGTTCAACTGGTCCATGGCGCGACTCACTCAGACTGCGTTCAAAGATGGCCCAAGCCGAGTCGGGAGGCGAGAGCGGCTGTGGCCTCAGTGCGGCTCGGGCTGTGGAAAGGCCTTCAGGTAGGCGGCGTCAATGCGCACCATCTGGTCCAGGGTGAAGGCGAGGCTGTCGGCGACCTTGGCGAGGTGGGTGATCTCGCCCAGCGACAGCACCCGGCCCTTGCGGCTCTTCAGGTATTTGTCGAGCACCTGATAGCCGCCGATGTGGAAGTCCCATGTCGCTTTAGGCACAGGCGCGAAGCTTTGCTTGTCGTTGATCCACACAGCTTCCTCTTCGGCCGAATAGCGGATCGCTTCGATCTCTCGATCCATTTTCCCCTTTACCCGTTTGCCATGAAAGTCGGCGAGCTTGCGCTCGGGGACCTCGCGCAGCAGGTGGGCACGCACGAGCGCCCAGCCGAGTGTCGACAGCGCCTCGAAGTTGGCTGCATCCTCAGGGAAGAGGATGCGGGGGAAGTCGATGCGTAGGAACTCCGCATAGCGGCTTCGATAAGTGGGGGCGTATAAGACGGCATAGATGTAGCCAAAGACTTCCTCTGGCGTGTAGTGTTCGTCATAGCGCTCGTCGAGAAAAGCGCGGAACTCGGGCGCAAAATTCTCCTTTGGTCGCTCCCCTTTGTAAAATAACTTCATCGGAAGAACGTAGTTCTGTGACTTTGTATCGCTTGATATCAGGCAACTCTCGGCCGGCAGGCTGGCTATGAAAGCATGGCGCCACACAGGGGTGCCAATCTGGCGAGGCACTAAAAGACTGAGATTGTCTCTGTCGATCACATGATCCAATATCTCTCGACGCGGATAGGTCAACTGTGATTTCACTGAACTCGCTCCAGCGTTCGTCGAAGGGCCTGTAAGCGACCTGCCGCGGCTCACGTGGCGCGCGCCGCCAAGTTCTTCGTGCATCCGATAGGGACCAATCCCGGTTATTCCTTAAGTTATAGCGCAGCGATACTGTCTCGTCAGATAGACTTTCATCTCCAAACTCAGAAAGTCTCTTCTGCAGCTCTTCTTTTTGAAAAGCAACGGCGAAAGCATCTCGATGGGTTTGAAATCCAAGAACACTGGTAGGGTACATCTGCGTGAGTAGAAAAGCTTCGTTGTATGAGTCGCGTGTGACGGCGTCCTGAACGGTAAACAAATATGAGCCCGCAACCGGGCTAATCTGCTGAAATAGACTACTTCGAAGCTCGCCCTGCGTGGCTGCTTGATACTTCTCTAGCCGCTTGCCCCGCAAATCCCCCCGCCAGACTCCGCGCTCAAGGCCTGCTCTCTTCACAAACAAACTCACCGAGACGCCTTGTTCGATGTCAAACACGTTCTCGTCGTTGCCACCTTCAGGCGTGCGCTCCTTCTTCTTGGCGTTGCCGTGCAGGTCGAGGACGTAAATTTGGTCGAAGCTGCGCATTAGCGACTGGCGCATGCCCCGAAAGGTCGGATTGTCTAGCCATGAATGGTTGGTGATGATGCCGACTACACCTTCCTCGACTGCATCCAACTTGAGTTGGGCGAAGCGAATGAACTTGACGTAGTCGTCATTTAGCCACTTCGGATTGCGTTCGCCGAGCGGTACGCGTTCCTCAGGTCCGAGCCCGTCCGGGCTCGTCACGTCTGGACGGCGCTCCACAGTGTACTTGTAGCCGTCGATCGCCGCGGTGATCCATGGACCCTTATTCTTCGAATGGCCCGAGTAAGGCGGGTTGCCGACGATCACGAGGATGTCGCGCTCTTTCACGCGTTGCGCCGCTTCGACCTCACGGCTGATAGCCGGGAAGTAGCTATCGTACTGCGGCTCGACCGGCTCCAGCGTGTTGGTCAGGAACACCTGCAGCCGCTCATCGCCGTGCAGCGGATGACCCTTGTCCTTCAGATATTGCGACAGCTTCAGGTGGGCGATGGTGTAGGGCGCGATCAGGTATTCGAAACCGAACAAGTTCCTTGTGATGTGCTCGCGCACCACGGCGTCCGCCCGTCCGGCGTCGGGGCCGCCGATGTTGTCGAAGATGCGCTCGAACACCTCCAGCAGAAAGGTGCCGGTGCCGCAGGCGAAGTCGAGCACCGTAACCTTGTTGTGGTCCGCCAGCCCGTCGCGGATGCCGAAGCTGTCCTTCAGGATGTCGTCTACCGCGCGCACGATGAAGTTCACGATCGGCGGCGGGGTGTAGTAGACGCCCCGCCCCTTTCGCATGGTCGGGTCGTAGGCTTTCAGGAAGTCCTCGTAGAAGTAGATGAACGGATCGCGCTCGAACAGGCGATGTTCCTCCTCATCGCCTGCGCGGACCTTCCGGCTGATAGCCTTGCGGGAGCGGAAGCTCAGGTCGCCGTGGATGGCGGCGAGGTCGAGGCCGTTCACCAGCGACAGCACCTCGTCCACCACCCAGCGGATGTCGCGGTAGTCGTCCTCGTTCATCTCTTCCAGGAAGCGTACCAGTTCGCGGATGAGCGTGAAGGAGCCGGGGATGAAGCGGCGCACGTTCTCCAGCGTCACCGTCTCAGCCTCGCCCGCATTCAGGCGTGCGAGGAACAGGCTGTAGGCTAGCATCTGGGCGAAGGCGTCGGCGAACTCGACGACCTTAAGCTCGTGGAACACCTGCTGGCGGAACACGTCGAACAAGGCGTGCAGCCGGCCCTCACGATGCACCTTCTCCTGGCGTATAAGTTCTGTGGTCAGGAAGTCGCGCAGCAGGCGGGCGCGGTGGGCGAGCGCTAGGGCCAGTTCCTGCGCACGGCCCGTACGGCCCGGCGCGGTGGAGAAGAAGCCTCGCAGCAGCAGGCGCACCGCCTCCACCGCCTCCGGCTTCAGCCGCAGCCTGCGGGCGGACAGGTCCTCGGAGTAGGCTAGCCGCTCGCGTACGACCGAGCCATCCGGCTTGATCCAGCAGAACTCCAGGTAGTCGGTCAGGATGATGTTGTCGGAGAGGAGCCGGTACTTCTTGATCTGATCGGACTTCAGGACCTTGGACAGGTTGTCGTCGATCTGCTTGACCTCGACATAGCCGGCGATGCGGCCCTGGCGGCTGATCTTGTAGTCCGGCGAGCCGCCGCCGCTGCGGTCGCGCCGAGGCTCGTGCTGGACGGTTGCGCCCGGCCCCGCATCGTTCGCCGCCGCGCGAAGCAGCGTCTCAAGGGCGCCGCGGTCGCTGTGTTCGGTCTTGTCGTCCAATGAAGTGGCGGCCAAGGCGCGGAGATAGGCTTCAAAGTCGGGCGGCACGCATGGTCTCCAGGGCGCGTGCAGGAGAGGCGCTAGGATCGCCGCGCGTCAAGGTTGAAGTCTGCTTCTTGACCTCACCCCGGCTTGAACCGCCTGTTGGTCGGGAAGCCGCGGGGGGCGAGTTTGCCGGAGGTGCCTCGGCGGCCGAGCCAGTCTCGCCAGTCCTTCCACTCGCGCCTACGGCCCGCGCTGTCGATCCAGGCGGGCCCGGCTTCGGGCTCGAAGGTGAGGGCGTCGCGCAGGCCCCCTTCGCGGTAGCTCTGCAGCTTGACGCCCTTGCCGCGGGGCATCTGCGGCAGCTCGGACAGGGGGAAGACCAGGAGCTTGCCGTTGTCGCCGATCACCGCCAGGTGGTCGCCCTCCATGGGGAGGCAGATGCGGGCCTCCGCCTCCGGCTCGCCCGGCTCTCCGGCGCCGACGTTCAGCACCGCCTTGCCGGCGCGGCGGTTGGCCAGGGCGTCGGCCTCGTCCAGCAGGAAGCCGTAGCCGAGGCTGGAGGCCAGCACGCGCTTGCGCCCCGGCTTGTGGGGGAAGACGGACGCGATCTTCACGCGGTCGTCCACGTCCAGCATCAGGCGCAGCGGCTCGCCCTGGCCGCGGGCGGAGGGGAGCTTGTCGCAGCCCAGCGTGAAGAAGCGGCCGTCGGAGCTGAGGATCAGCAGGCGGTCGGTGGTCTCGGCCGGGACCAGGAAGGCCAGGCGGTCGCCCTCCTTGAACTTCAGCTCGCTCGGGTCGGCGACCGCCCCCTTGGCGGCGCGGATCCAGCCGCGCTCCGACAGGATCACGGTGATGGGCTCGCGCACGATGTAGGCGTCGGCGGGGGGCAGGTCGGCCTCGGCCAGGGCGGTGGCGAAGGTGGACCGGCGGCGGCCGAAGGGCTCGCGGCCCAGGATGTCGCGGACGCGGCGGAGGTCGCGGCCGACCTTGTTCCACTGCTTGCGGTCGGAGGCGAGGAGATCGGTGAGTTCGGCGCGCTCCTTCGTGAGGGCTTCGTGCTCGCGGCGGAGCTCCATCTCCTCCAGCCTGGCGAGGGAGCGCAGGCGGGTGTTCAGGATGGCCTCGGCCTGGAGGTCGGAGAGCTCGAAGCGGGCGATAAGCCGCGGCTTGGGCTCGTCCTCGAAGCGGACGATGCGGATCACCTCGTCCAGGTCGAGGTAGACGATCAGCAGGCCGTCCAGGATGTGCAGGCGCGCGTCGATCTTGCCGAGGCGGAAGCGGGCTCGCCTGCCGTCGACCTCGCGCCGGTGGTCCAGGAAGGCCTGGAGCGCGGGCTTGAGGCCCAGGACCCGGGGGGTGCCGGTCTTGTCCAGCATGTTCATGTTGACCGGGAAGCGGACCTCCAGGTCGCAGAGGCGGTAGAGGCTCTCCATCAGGTGGTCGGGTTCGATGGTGCGGGTCTTGGGCTCGATGACCAGGCGGATGTCCTCCGCCGACTCGTCGCGGACGTCGCCCAGCAGCGGGGCCTTCTTCAGCTCGATCAAGCTCGCCAGGGCCTCCACCAGGCGGGACTTGGGCACCTGGTAGGGCATCTCGGTGACGATGATGCGGTAGGTCCCGCGTCCGGTGTCCTCCTTGTGCCAGCGGGCGCGGACGCGGACGCCGCCCCGGCCCGTCTCGTAGGTCTCGAGCAGGGAGGCGGGCGTCTCCACGATCACGCCGCCGGTCGGGAAGTCGGGGCCGGGGACGCGCTGCATCAGGTCGGCGGTGGTCGCCTCGGGGCGCTGGAGCAGGACCAGGCAGGCGTCGATCAGCTCCACCGCATTGTGGGGGGCGATGGAGGTGGCCATGCCCACCGCGATGCCGCTGGCGCCGTTGGCGAGCAGGTTGGGGTAGGCGGCCGGCAGCACCACCGGCTCGCTGTCCTCCCCGTCGTAGGTGGGGCGGAAGTCCACCGCGTCCTCGTCCAGGCCTTCGAGGAGCAGGGCGGCGGCGGGGGTGAGCTTGCACTCGGTGTAGCGCATGGCCGCGGCGTTATCGCCGTCGATGTTGCCGAAATTGCCCTGACCGTCGATCAGCGGATAGCGCTGGGCGAAGTCCTGGGCCAGGCGCACCAGGGCCTCGTAGACCGACTGGTCGCCGTGGGGGTGGAAGCGGCCGATGACGTCGCCGACCACCCGGGCGCACTTCTTGGCCGAGGAGCCGGGCTCCAGCCGCATCTGGCGCATGGAGTGGAGCAGGCGCCGGTGCACGGGCTTCAGCCCGTCGCGCACGTCCGGCAGGGCGCGGTTCATGATGGTGGAGAGCGCGTAGGCGAGATACCGCCTGGAGAGGGCCTCGCCGAGCGGCTCCTCGACGATGCGCCCGCCGTCGCCCGGACCGTCTGGGGGGGAGTCGGCCGGGGGGGGCACGTGCTTGCTCATGGCCGCCTAGATAGGCGATTCCGGTGGCCGGCGGCAGGCTGCAGGGTCATGGCTCTTTGCGTCCGGCCGCGGCCGGCGTTGAAGGACGGCCCGGTGGCCGTGGCGCGGCGGCCACAGCCTGGACGTGCGAACGGCATGTTTCCCAGCGGACATGAGGCCGGGCCGCACAGCCTCTAGGAGCGCATCTCGAGATTCCTGGGGGAACCATGCTGAAGCCGCTCGTCACCGCATCCGTCGCCGCCACCGCGGCCCTGACGGCGCAGGGCGCCTGCGCGAACGGCTTCTACATCAGCGGGGCCGGCAGCGCGGTGCAGCGCAATGCCTTCACCGACGACTTCAGCAGCTCCACCGATCCGTTCGGCAACCGGGCCATCCAGAACGGCGCGGCGGTCCCCTACCGTCAGGTCGAGACGACCCACTACAAGGCCGGAGGAGAGGCCGACATCGCCGGCGGCTACCAATTCGGCCTCGGCCGCTTCGGAGACCTGCGGGCTGAGGCGGAGTTCAGCTTCCGCGACTATCAGGTCGGCGCGTCGGAGGTGAGGTCCAGGCCCGGGCAGATCTATGGGACCGTCTACAACGCGTCGATCACCACGCTCAAAGGCGTCGACGAGCTGCGCTACGCCGAAACGGTCAACGCCTTCTACGACCTGCCCCGCTTCGGCCTGATCACGCCCTATGTCGGCGCCGGGGTGGGCTATCAGGAAGGGGTGGAGACGCCGGGCGATCGGCTGCACGCCTACCAGACGACGAGCACGCCGACGCCGAACGAGATCACGGGGCCGGCGGGAAGCACCGGCGGGAGCTTCGTCCGCCAGGTCGCCAGCTCCGATGGCGGCCAGGGCACCTGGCAGGTGGAGGGTGCGGTGAGCCTGCCGCTGACGGCGCGTCTCAGTCTGGTCCCGGCCTACCGCTACACCCAGGGCTTTCATGGGCACGACGGGATCAACGTCATGCGAGTCGGGCTGCGCTACGGGTTCTGATCGCGCGCAGCCCTGCGGCTTCAGCCGGCCGCCTTGTCGTCCTTGAAGGCCTCTTCGACCTCCTCTTCGGCGATGCGGGCCTTGGGGTCTCCGGGCTGGCCTAGGTTCTGCTCCTCGGTGCCGTCGCCCAGCACGCCGGGCTGCGAGCCGTCCTGCTTGGGGTAGTCTTCGGCCATGGCCTGGTCTCCTCTGGGTTCGCAAGGCTCAACGGGAGGAGGGCGACGGCCGTTCCGCTACTGTCTCCGCTCATCCCGGCGAATGCAGGGACCCAGATCGTAGAGCTGAACTTGAAAGAGGAAGGCGGAGGCAAGCCTTACAG